>JAIXOO010000261.1 GCA_027486765.1 Saprospiraceae bacterium | reverse complement strand
TTGACCTGAGCCAACTGCTCTGCTGTTGATTTTTTCTGGCGGTAAAAACTGTAGTAAACGACCACCACCCCCGCTAGAAACAAACTCAAGAACCCCAGAAACCAGTAATTGAGCTGGGCTTTGGCCTGTACAGCTACCGCCAGTTTTTCGGCATTGGTTTTGGCCAGTTTGAGGGCGGTGCGTTCCCGTTCACTTTTGCGCTGGATGTAGCTGTTTAAGGCAGCTTTAATGTTCTCTTCATCGTTGAGAAGTTCCTCTTGGGCTTCTTTTTGCCGCAGGTAAAACAGGGCTTGGGCGGGTTGTTGGAGTGCTTCGTAGTTCTTACTGAGTATTTCATACAAGGTTGCCAACTGACGGGGGTCATGGTTTTTTTCCAGTGCGGCTTTGATGTTCTGGCAGATTTGCATCGATTGCTGGGTACGGCCCTGCAACTGATGGATTTTTGCCAGGGCAAGCAGCGCCTCATCTTTCCAAAATAGTCGCTTAGTTTTTATGGCCAATGCAAGCGCCCGTTGGTAAAAATCAGTAGCATGGTCGAGTTTGAGAGAATCCAGGTAGAGGGCGCCAGCCGATAAAAACAGGTTTATTGTGTGGCGATTTGACTGAGAAGAGTCACGGAGGGCTAGGCCTTTTTGAATGAGTTGTTTCGCCTCCGCCAGGTTTGTACTGACGCCCAATTGGACTTCATAGTTAAGTAAGCGGACTTCTATTATATTGATTTTTTTGGCAATAACATCGGCTTGCCCATAATTGGCTATGGCTTCTGCGTGCAAGCCCAGGGTTTTAAAAATGCGCCCTAGTTCTACGTGAGCATAAAACTGGTACTCCAAACCCGCAGTATTGAGCACCTCGGTGTGCAGATCTATCGCGTCCAGGTATTTTCCTTGAGCGGCATAAGTACCGGCCAGGTTATGTAGTACAAAGTCCAAATCTTTGGTCTTTAGACCATGTTTTTTGCCACTAACCAGGGCCTTCTTGTAATAATATACTGCGCTATCCAATTGGTCCAAATTGCCATAGTCCGTCCCCAACTGATCATAATACCAATAAGTATCTGCACAATCTTTTAGCCCTGGCTGTAGCAATGCCTCATGGATTGTCCGGATGGCATCCTGAATGTCTCCCTGATAAAAATGATACCTGGCAATCCAATACAAACCATCTGCGGTCCATTTGGGGTCTTTGTGTTGTTTCCCATCGGCCACCATTTCCTGGGCGATAATGAGCAGCGAATCCTGCCGAGTGGAGTTTACATACCAGTCTAATAAATAATAGCCCGCGTCCATACGCTGGGCGTACGTTACTTTTTTATCCTTACTGTACCAGGTTTGGCGCAATTGCTCGAGCGAAGGTTTAGGGTTTTGGGCGAGGCTGCGCATTGGCAGTACGAACACCAAACACATTCCGATCCAGCTCCAGTTCCGGAGGCCCACCCCTGATTTTTTGAACAAAGTGTAAAAAGTCCTTATCATACTGTTGTGTATGGCAGATTTTGTTATTTATGCTGTTTTTGCCGAACTTGTACCAACCCATAAAGAGTTGCTGGGAAAGGAGAAGAATAATTGCTTCGTTTGTCGAGCTATTTAATGCATTTGCTGCCCGATCTAAAATTCAGCAACTGAGAAAAAGGGAATGGAATGAAAGCTGTATTTTAGTGGTGTAAAAGTAGCAATTTTAGGATTGAATGAAATAGCGCTTGAATTAAACCGGAATAAAAAATGGATAAACAAGGATATTTAAAATATAACCATTTGTTTACAGGAAAAGACAATTCCCCTGCCTTGCTACGAAAAAGTGGATCTGGATTTTTTAAGCCCTCTGGATTCGAATGACAAGTAGATTCTTTTTGATTAGGCCTAAAATGTATACGCGCATGGGTTGATCGGAAATCCGAAAACTACCCTTGTTCAGCAAACCGCAATTTGTCCTTCAATTTGGAAAAATAAGGTCTTCATCCCAATATAGCTTTGTTCGTCCGGGTTTTTTCCCTATCTCACTGTCTTAAAAGTACATTTGTACGTCTCTATTTCCGATGCTCAAAGAGAATCTCCATGGTATGTTCCCCCTCTTGAGACAAACTCTTAGGCCCAAAGCAAACAACACATAATTCTCAGGCGTGAAAATTTAGCCGACATGAAAGATTTGATTGATCTGATACAGATCGTTACCAAGTCTAAGATCAGATCCGCAGAGCTTTTGGGCATCGGTCGAGACGATGGTTCCAAAATTGAGGAGCTGTACGACTTAATCCATCGGGATGGCGATGAAGATCAGGTATCGCAAGCATTGTATGGGGTAGATAAACAATCGACTGTTTATCAGAAGCTGCGCAAGAATTTGCGGGATCGATTGGTCAACTACCTGTTTATTATCGATCAAAGCCATGCCTCTTATACGGATCGCCAGCGAGCCTATTATGAATGTTGTAAGGATTGGGCAGCCACAAAAATTCTGTTTGCCAAAAATGCCTCCCATGCCGCCATCAGCCTGGCCAGGAAGGTGCTCAAGTATGCCCGAAAATTCGAGTTCACCGAGTTGTTGATGGATGTACACCACCAGTTACGCCTGTATTATGGAACAATTGAAGGCGATTTCACCTTGTTTCAACAACACAACCGGGAGTACAAACTGATGGCTCAACGCTGGGCAGATGAAAACCTGGCAGAAGAGCTTTACATCGAATTGAGCATTGGTGGGGTAAACAGTAAAGCTACCCAAACTGAAATACAGGAGAAAGCCAGGCTGTACCATCAGCAAATCAAGGAAAGCCTGGAGCAAAATGACGCTTATCACCTGCATTTGTGTGGGCTGTTGATTGAAGCATCCATTTATTCCAGCGTCAATGAATACGGTGAACTGCTCCAGGTTTGTAATCGGGGCATCGATTTTTTTGCCAAAAAGGAATACGTCGCGTCTATCCCCCTGCAAGTCTTTTATTACCAACAAGCCGTCTGTAATTTGCAACTCAGGGACTTTGTTGCGGCCCAGGAATCTTTGAAGAACTGCCTCAATTACATGCAGGAAGGTGATTTCAACTGGTTCAAGGCATTTGAGCTTTCGTTTATGTTGCAAATGCACCTGGGGCAATATTCGGATGCCTACGCGATGTATTTGGTGGCGACAAAGCACCCCAAGTTCAAAGACTTGCCCGAGAACATTCGCGAAACCTGGAAAATAGCGGAAGCTTATCTGGTGCTGCTTACTGAATTGGAAAAGTTTAATGGACCAACGATTGCTGGTGAAAAAAACTTTCGCTTAACCCGCTTTTTGAACGAGATCCAGGTCTTCTCCAAAGACAAAGCGGGCATGAATGTACCGGTATTGATCCTGGAAATATTGTTTCATCTCGTTCAGGGGAATTTTACAACCCTCGTCGATCGGGAAGAAGCCATCGATAAATACCGCAAACGTTACCTCAAAGATGCAGAATCTACACGAAGCAATGTGTTTATTAAAATGTTGCTCCAAATTCCCCGCTGTGGTTTTGATCGTGCGAAAATCATCTCGCGAGCGGCTAAGGACCTGCAAACCCTTACTGCAACACCGATAGAATTGGCCAATCAAGTCTACGAAATTGAGATCATTCCTTATGAAAAACTCTGGGAGTACATCCTGGAGGTATTGAACTGATCGACCCTGCGAGAGGGGAGTGGTATGTGATTCCCCGGAACTGTCCCCCGTGACCCGGTACCTACTTATTACCTTTGATTTGTTGAAATTGATGTGTACTTGACTTGAATTAGGCGCCTCATCACACAATTAACAAATCATAAATTAATCTGGAAAAATCTTCAAAAGATGAAAGTTGAGTGCCTTCACCTTGCTGCTACAGCTATGCCTGTAACTAAAGGTGTCATCAATATCAGCATCATTGGTGCATAATACATCTGAGTGTAATCATGGCTTGTACATCCTACAAATTGTATGGGCTAATGGCTCTCGGATCAACAAACGAATTCTGGTTCTGAGTTAGAACCTTATCATCCCACAAGGCTCAATAATACATGATGAGCCCCGAATCTTTAAAAACAACAAACCAAAACAACATGAAAAAAGCATTTCTGTTATTCATGATCATTTCCGTGTTTTCTTGCTCAAAAGAAGAGCTATTTATCACTTGTGAAAAAAACATTGTTTACCCTGCTGTTGACGGGGTTACGCTAGAATCGTACGGCTTAGCCGGTAGAGTAATCAATAAGTTTGAAGTAAGTCAAACGGCCCTGATTGCCTGCACGGATGATGGTATTTATTTTAAAAAATTTTCAGATCGGTGTTGGCGGTCAAGTAACCTTAATGGCGTAACCGTTCAATCCATCGTTAGGATTAATCCATCGACGTTAATTTGCTCAACTACGATAGGACCTAACTTAGACAAACCCCAATTGCATAAATCAACAGACAATGGCCAAACCTGGTCCCCACTTAAGAATAATTTCACCGAAAACAATGGGCAATATGCCAAAAGTTTGGCCTACAATCCCAAAAGCAACACACTATATGCTGGTGGCCGGGGAGTGATTGCTATTTCCAAGGATGGGGGGGCAAATTGGAACCTCGTGTATGGAGAATGGAACGCAATTTCACAACCCTTTGGTGAAATCGCAGTGAATCCTGCTAACAACGAGGTTTGGGCAGGTGGCCAAAATGCATTTGAAATGCAAGTAATTGTCCGCATGGATGAAAATGGGAAAATACTTGGGGAATGGAGCAATACCATTCCAGGTCCCAGCACTGTCGAAAAAATTATATTTAAAAAGGGAAGCATATTGATGGGCTGCGAAGATGGAATTTTATCAACCAATGACAATGGATCAAATTGGGAAAATATTCACCATGTTCCAAATCAATACGGCAGGTTTTATTTTGGCTTGCTGTACGATGAAATGAATCCGAATCGGATAATCGCTGCCAGCTGGGATAAAAACTATGAGTTCCCCCAACCTTTAATATTACATATCTCAGAAAACAACGGACAGGCCTGGCGGGTGGTAAACACCGAGCGTATTCCCGCGTTTTCTTCCCTATTTGGAGGGGTTAGGACTATGGTTCAACGGCAAGAAAAAGGCAAAACCGTTCTGTATTTAGGCCTTTGGAAAGGTGGTGTTCACCGAGCGATTATTGGACAAAATCTTAAATAAATGCCAGGAAAAGAATATTGATTGTGGCTGGATAGTTTTTTGTCGTTTTCGCCCATTTAACTGGGGCGACAGAATTTAAAATCGTGTTTTGCACGTTCAGTAGCGACTTCGCTAATGCTAAGGGTAAGCATTTGGATTTTGTCTTGATCGACTCAAATCTAAAGTTGCTTACCCTTTTTTATCTCGTTCCTTACTTCGTGTACAACGAATCTTAAAAGAATGAACCATTATACCAATTTGTGCCGCTCGTTTGTCAAGCACAACCTGAAAATGTTCTGCGCTGCTTTATTACTCCTGAACAGCGTAGCAGTTTTTGCCCAACTGAATTGCAGCAATGCATCTCCCCTCACCATTGGGAAAACCACCCAGGGCAATACCAGCACCAATGGCAGAAGCAACGTATCTACTTACAACAACGACCCCTGGTGGCAATTGACTGGTCCCGAGGTTGTCCACAAGCTGGAATGGCCAGGCGGTGATGTTTCGATCAAACTCAGCAATAAATCCGCTGCGTTGGATCTCATCCTGCTCAGGTCCTGCAACAACAACGATTTTGTTGAATCTGGCGGCGGGAATTCAGGCCTGAAGGAGTCTACGATCAAGCTGTATCTAGACCCCGGCACTTACTACATTGTGGTGGATGGATGGCAATTGGCCAAGGGTACTTATGACCTTCAGGTACTGAAATCTACCCGCATATCCATCAATAATGTTATCCGGAATTTTTACTTCCAGGACAACACCTTGTACGAACAAACTGGATCAACGCCCAAGTTGATCACTACGGGTGTGGAAGCTTTTAATAAATATTTTGGCTATGTAACCAATCCCAGCACCGGTGCTGGCCAACAACAAGAGGTTTTAGCCATTAAAAAAACTGGTCAAGCCCGGTACAAAATTTTCCTCAATGAAAATTTCGATACCGATTATTTGAAGCAAGTGCTCTTTTGTCAGCAAAAGACACTCTCTTTATCCGGCGACCTGGTCTTTGACGGCACCAACCAAATCCTTTCCGGTTGTGATCTACTGCGTTGCGAAAACGGGCAAATCGTTGCCCATCAAAATGACGGCCAGATCAAACTCTACAGCAGCCTTGGCCCCAACAACTGGCTGGACATCCAGCAAATCATCACCGTAGACAACAAGACCTACTTCATTAAGCAATCAGACAACAGCGTCTGGGCATTGAGCGGGACAGGGAGCCAGGCAACATTAATCGGCAATGGTGCAAAGCTGTTGCAAGACAACGACAATCAACTCATCAAAATTGACCTCCAGGGAGCCTACCAAAGATGGAATGGCACCACTTGGTCCAATTTAGTACCCAAATATATAGGTGTAAGCCCGGAAATGACCGATGATGGGTTCTGGTTTTTTATACAATCCAAAGTACTCTTGGAGAGCACCGCAATCCAGGTTGACCAAAAAAAGGCGCTTACCTTTGACAGCAATGACAAGCTGCTGATGGAGCTCATTCCTTCGACCGGCAATTGTGATCGATTCCTCTGGAGATGCAAAGACCTTGGAGGCGGCAAACGGCTATTGATCAACAAGGCCAAAGGGGAAAATTTCCCACTTTTGCTTTCCGCTTCAGGCGCCCTTACCTTTTCAACCGGTCAAGGCCTGCGGGAATGGGAAGTCAAGCCATCGGATGTCAAAAAGTTTGGCACCAACGCTTTCCAATTAACCGGGGCCAATGCGACCAAAGCCCTGTCCTTCAGTCCCGGGGTGCAAACGGAAAACCCTTCCACTGGCAATAAAAACCAGACCTGGGTGTTCCAGTTTAATCAAATGGTAAAAGATTATTTCCTGCCACTGCCGACCAAGGCCAATCTCGATTTGTACTATGAAAACCCCAATGTCAACTTAAACACCTCTGCAAATGAGATAGGTTCATCGTACAACAAATTCCTGAAAGGACTCAATGGAGTCACTTTCTTTGCAACCAATACCAGCAGTGATTGGGTGATCGTCAATTATTATTTTGTCATCAACAACATGATGAATGCCGTCGTTGCGCCCAAACCCTCCGACCCTAACGTAGATCCAAACCTGGTTAAAACACTTGCCGTAGCCATGAGGGGCCAAAGTTTGATTATCATCAATAAAAATGACCTCAATAGCGCGGTCCCCAAGCAATTTTTCACCACAGGTTTTAGTAGTTCTAGTACTGCCCGATTCAGGGGGTTATCTGGTTATGGCACCACTAAAAAATGGATTTTGGTGTCTGAAGAGCTTACCAACAAGGCCGGAATTACCAATCGTCCCTTGGACACGGATTTCAGAAAATTTGATCATGGCGTGCATGAATTTGGTCATGCATTAATGGATTTAGCTGGTTGGATTCCAATCATTGACGCCAACAACATGTGTAATGCGGAAAGGGGCCGAAGCTCCGAATGTTTTTGTTACGACATGCAAGCTTGGTTCAATAGTCGTTTTAGTGCTTATACCTACCCTGGTCCGCGAGCCGTGGAATGGTTTCCGTCACCTGGCATTACCGGTGCCCAGCGGGCTGAGTTTATGAAAAAAATCTTCAATGCAGACAATACCTGGATGCCCCCGGTGGATTTGCGCCTGAATGGGTACGATCCCTCTGGTGCTCCAGGGGCAACCACGCCTACCTATGATATTTTACCTGCTTACTCCATCCGAGCTTACCCCAACCCCTTCGATGAAGTGTTGAACATCGAAGTAGCCCTCGAAAAACCCAATGCGCTTGAACTTGAAATCATCGATGCGCTGGGTAGAGTACTGAGGGTGCTTAAATCATCCAATGTGACGGACAAACATGCTTTCCAGGTCCAAAACCTGGATCATCAGGGGATTTTATTTGTCAAAGTAAAAAGTGACGGGAAGTATGGCCTGGTTAAAGTTGTAAAAAACCATTAGAATTTTAACCCCGGAGGGTAGGGATACAAACTGATCTGGTATGTAATTCCCCAAAACTGTCCCCCTTTATCCGTTCCCTGCCCATTACCTTTGTTCTGTTGAAATTGATGTGCATTTGACTTGAAACTTGGCGCCTCATTACGCAACCGACAAATCATTAATTAATCTGGAAAAATCTTCAAAAGATGAAAGTTGAAAGCCTTCACCTTAATGCTACTGCTATGTCTGTAACCAAAGGTGTCATCAATATCAGCATCATTGGTGCGTAAGGTTGGAACACCCAACTATGGTTTTTACAGCGTCGAATGTCCCTGAAAGTTATTCCCATTAAAAGATATAAGTTTGGTCAATTAAAGTTAGAGAAGACGCTGAAAAAGCTTTTAAAAGATGTAATTTTGCTTAGGGCTTTCATGCGTATCCCCCTCATAAGACTTGTGCCATCCTGAATTCAACGATGACTTAGGTTTTAAAAAACTACCCAAAGCCATGCAAAATGTATTAATAGCTACGCTTTCAACAGATTCTCTGGACAGATCTTTACTATCCGAAAGCTGTACGCTGCTTACAGCGCATGTCGTCTTTGGTTCTCCACATAAAAATTGCGCTGGTTCTGGCATCTGTAAAACCATCACCCCTGCTCAGCAGGAAGACTGGGTTGGGCCACCTTTATTACAATGTGATTGGGCTCCAGCGATCATTCAATACCGCCATCCGGAAATATTGTGCTTCTACTTTCCATCTACTGCCCTTTGTAAAAAAGTACAGATGAAGCATTTTGCCCAAAACCGCTTTGTTGTGGAATCCGCTGTATCCTTCACCCCAACGCATGAAACCCGTAGTTTCAAGATCGATGCTGGCGTTTATCCGGTAGAAAAATGTGGACCTTACCTTAAGGTGGCATTCATTTAGGAGTATGCGGCTTTCCCTCAGAACCCCCAGCCCCTAAAGGCAGGGTCGATTGGTTCTAATGTTAGGCGCTGGCGCTGGTACAAGTCTCCAGACTTGTACCAATATTGACACGTCTCTGACGTGTGCTTATTCAATATTTTCGCGTTGCTCATGCGTCAGAGACGCGAAAATGTTGGTACAAGTCTGGAGACTTGTACCAGCTAAAACAGAACTGATCGGCCCTGCCGTTAGGGGTTGGCAAACTTCAGTACAATTCTGCACTGAATGCACTTTTTTCCTAAAGTCAATGATACTGCGCCTTACCCCTTCAAAACAGCCCAAAAGCCTGCAATGCCCACTTTCTCTCCTTATCTTTTTTACCTCTCCATTCCTTTTTTCTGAATAGCCTGGTATGCAAATCTGCATAACTGTCCCTTTTTGCGCAAATGCTGCGGCCTACCTTTGACTGCGAAGATTTACACGCCTGAGTCAAGTTTTGCCAGGACCATCAATCAGTCAAATCATTTTCTCATGAAATCAGTTGTATTGCATCATAGCAGCTCTGCTATGCGTAGCCCCATCTGGCTTACCGATTCCCGCGCAGTTGGGTTATCGATTCTGCAATGCATGAATTGTGAAATCCTGATCTGCTTGTGTGCTGTGCTTGTACCCGGCAAAGTCCTTACCAACACAACCTTCAACCTAAGCAATACAACCTGCTTTTTGAGGAAAGCACTTTATCCCCTGCACGCGCTTCAACAGCGCAAACACACTATGAAAAAAATCATTTATATGGCTTTTGGAGCTTTACAGATGCTTCTCCTTCGCTTGAGAGCCTCACAACGCCAAGAGCATTACACTTGAATACTTTATTGATTCCTCTGATAAGTTTCCCGCTAGAACGCTATTTATTTTATCCTAGCAGTGCTCCAAATTAGAAGCACTGCTACTTTTTAGTTCGATTCTTTAAAATTTATGGTTATGCATCCGTTCCATGCTCACTTTTTCCCCAGACTGATCTTTGGGTTGTTTTTGTTGCTGGCCACCCGGCCCTTGCTCGCACAAACCAATGAAACTTTCAGCACCGGCGCCTTCATCGTAGATATGGGCGTATCGCCTCAAACGGCGGCCAATGCCCTTAAACCCTATGGCCTGGTTTATGATCTGCTCAAAAATTACCAGGTGCCGATTAAGTGGGTCATCAATCAGTCTAAGGTTAAAGACGGAACGGATTTCACCCACAACAGCAAAACCTATCGGGGTGGGCCATTTATCATCCCGGCGGAATACCGCAACGCAGCGGTCAACAACCGCATTATCTTTTGGCAAGGGCAGGGGGTGCAAGGTAACACTACCGTTTCCCCCATTACTGTTCCGGTGTACGCCACTCTTTTTTTCGCGCCAACGTGGACGCTTGATAAAAACAACGGCTCCATCGCGCTCGACTTTTTCACCAATGCCGGTATCCCTGCTACCGCTCATGGTGGCTCTAGTTCCAGCGGCTGGAAACTGCCTTCCCAGCTGGGCTCTTGTGACGACCTCTTCGTGATGCCCCACGCCGACCCGAAGTGGTCTACCCACAGCAACCTCTTTACCTGGAATTTATCCTCCAAAGGTTCCATCTGGTTGGGATGCCACTCTGGTAGCGCGCTGGAAGACATGTTTAACCCCGCCAACCCCAGCCAGCAAACCAATTTTTTGTCCAATAAAACGGGCAATGCTTCGGGCGGAGGGCCTTACTCCGAAAACGCCCTGGTACTCTGGGGCAACCACTCCGCGGGTACGCTTCCCTACACCTATGATTACCCTACGGACCCAATGATGCAATTCATCGGCATCATCGATGGCGCTACAACCAATGGTTCTGAACAAATTTACATCACCAAAAGCCCAGGATGGCGCAGCTCCACAAAAGTTGGGGTCTACGATCCCGATCATCCCCAAAAGCCTTCTACTGCCATCCAACACCGCGCTGGCGTGTTGGCCTGGGGCCGTGGCTACGGCGACAACAGCCGGGGCTGGGTCATGATGGAAGCCAGCCACGATTTGGCCAAGGCCACCGCTCCCGCAAACATTGCGGCGCAGCGCGCTTTTTTCAATTTCTCCTTTATTGCACTGGCTGATAAAGCGGTGGTACCCACCATCACCGGGGTTGTTTCTCCGGCTGCGCCGGGAAGCCCGATGACCCTTTCCTTTACGGTACCCTCTCCAGCCAATATCAACAATTACTCCGCACAATGGAGTTCTTCCTGTGGCGGGACCTTTAGCCCTTCCACTACTGCCAAAACCGTAACCTTTACCCCACCCAGTACCTCCGGCGCGCTCAGTTGCAACATCCAGCTGGTCATCACCGACGCTTGCGGGCGCCAAACCTTTGCCAACGTACCCATTGTCATCCAATGCAGCCTGAACGTGGCCACTACGCTCACTGAACCCTGTTTTGGTGGCGGAACCAACGGCGCCATTACCATAAGCGCCACAGGAGGCACCGCGCCTTATAGTTATTCATGGACCCGTACTGGCGGAGGCAGCGGCTCGGGCACGGGCACTACCATTTCCGGCCTGAGTGCAGGTACTTATAATGTAACGCTTACTTCTGCCAATGGATGCGCGGCTACGTTCAGCCGTACCCTGACGGCATCACCCCAGATCAATATTGCCATGACCCCCACCGCAGTACAATGTAATGGTGGAGCAACGGGCAGCATCAGTGTGAACGTAACGGGAGGTAGCCCGGCTTACACCTACAACTGGGGCAGTGGCGTGACCACCCAAAACCGCAGCGGCCTCAGTGCAGGTACTTATACGGTGACGGTAACCGACAGCAAAGGCTGCACCGCTTCCAACTCCGCGATTATTACCCCACCCAATGCCATCACCCTGACCCCAACCGCTACACCCATCAATTGTTTTGGAGCCGCTACCGGAGCCATTTCACTGACTGTGGCGGGCGGCACCAGCCCTTATACCTACCTCTGGAATGATGGCACCACTACCCAAAACCGAACGAGCATAGCCGCAGGTACCTATGCAGTGACCGTTACGGACGCCAATGGCTGTACCCAAAGTGCCACCGGGATAAGCATTACCCAACCAGCTGCGGCCCTCAGTTTGTCTTCTACCCAGGTTGACCCATCCTGTAGTGGGAGCAACAATGGTTCCATCACGGTTACGGCTACCGGAGGTACTGCTCCTTACACTTACGACTGGACGGGTACACCCACGGGCGACGGTACTGCTACCATCACCGGTTTAAGTGCGGGCACTTACAGCGTCACCGTCACCGACAATAAAGGCTGTACGGCCCTGCGTTCGGTTACCATCGTTGCGGCTACGCCCTTGACCCTGACTACCGCGCTTACTCACCCTACCTGCCCGCCCAGCGTCGCGCCGCCGGTCAACAGCGATGGGGCCATCAACCTCACCGTCTCTGGTGGTATGACACCCTATACCTACAGTTGGACCACTTCAGGCGGCTCTGGCCTGAACCCCAGCAGCGAAGATCAATCCGGCCTCACCGCTGGTACCTATATGGTTACCGTTACCGACAATAAAGGCTGTACGGCCTCTACTTCGGTGACCCTCAATTACCTCAATCCCATTCCGGTACAACCTGGAACCATCAAAAATAATTAACCAGCTCTGACAGCATATAAAAGCGACAAAAATGAAAAAAATCTACACCATTGCTTTTGGCTTGGCTAATGGCCGCCACTTTATGGCGGCACTCTCGCGGCTGTCAGGGCCGACCCTAAACTTGCGGGCTCAGACAAATTCATTGAAAATGATTAAAAATTCACCGAGTGGGTACGGGTCTTTTTTCCCTACTAAACCCTTACTGGTGTTGTTCAGTTTGGTCGCATGTATGGGCTTGGGCCACTTGCTTCAAGCTCAAACAACCCTGAATTTTGAACCAATCTATACTACCGGAGGCGCGAACTATGCCACTGGCAATTACAACGTAGGCCAACCGGGTCAGTATTCCTGGTCGTATTCGGGCACCAAACCTACGGATGTCGCCAATGCCTTTGTGACCCCTACGCAGACCTCGGACGACGGGATTCGTATCACCAATTCTACTTTCACCATCAATTTTGCCAATACGGTAACCAACCTCAAGTTTTCATTCTCCGATATCGATGGAGGTACGCAGGGGGTGCACGCTGCCTGGGAAAAAATTGTAGTGAATGTATACGACATCAACAACAACCTGCTGAACTCGGATACCTACATCGAGTACAAGGGTAGCCGGGTGGTGAACAGCGCTGCGACCAATACCTACGATGGTCTCACCCCCTCACCCGATCTGGTGCAGACCGATATCAACGGTACCCTGCGCTTTAACTTCGGCAGTCAACTGATCGACCGGATTCAGGTTACGACCTCTCTGGCCGGCGCAACCTTGCGCTTTCAGGAACCTACCTTTTCCCTGGCTCCTCCGACACCTCCGACGGTTACCGCTGTGATTGGCAATGCCACTTGTGGCAACTCCAATGGTACCATCACGCAGACGGTGACAGGCGGGGTTACCCCTTACACTTATTTATGGACCGGTGGCGCTACGACTAAAGACCGGACTGGCCTGGCTGCGGGTACTTATACCGTTACCGTTACCGATGCCGTGTCGGCTTCCGTTGTAAAAAGCTATGTGGTTGGAACATCCTGTCCGGCACCAACCGCTACGGCGGTAATCACTCCGACCAACTGTGGTACTTTCAACGGCGCCATCAACATCACCGTTACGGGCGGTACCAGCCCTTATACCTACAACTGGGGCGGCGGTGTGACCACAGAAGACCGGACTGGCCTGGCTGCGGGTTCTTACACCGTGACCATTACAGACGCAGCTTCGGCTACCGCGACTTATACTTATGTTGTTGGAGGAGCAATCCTTTCCAACGGCATGAATGCCTCCGACCTCATCGGGCAATATACCACTACGGCGGGTTTTACCAATAGATACACCTCAAGCACAGCCAACAACAGTAATGGCTCTACTTATGCGCTGGGTTTATCTTCGCCACACAGGTATCTTATTGATAAGGTGGACCACCGTGCTTTTGTAGCCGATGAAGCCAACAACCGTGTACTGGTTTATAACTTGGATGCGAACAATAATCTCGTGGATAAAACCCCTGATTTTGTGTTGGGCCAAGCCAATTTTACCAGTTCTACTGCTGCCATTACTCAGGCAGGCATGAACTCCCCAAATGATTTGGCTTATGATGCGTCCACCAAAATGCTGTTTGTAGTTCAACAATCGCCAGCCAATAGGGTGACAGTATATGACGTAACGACCATTACCAATGGGGAAAACGCCATCAATGTACTGGGTCAAGCCACTTTTACAACGGGTACGGCTGCGACAACACAGGCTGGAATGAATGTGCCGTCAAGGTTAGC
>JAIXOO010000474.1 GCA_027486765.1 Saprospiraceae bacterium | reverse complement strand
GAGTGACACTGGGTAACTCAATAAATTCTTTACAAAAGCGACATAATTGATAAGCATATGAGTGTATTTCCAACGGTCAAAATAGATTTATTTAAAAATTTAATGTTATTTTAAACGCAATACCAAACTTCATCAGGTAAATACCCCGATAGTTTCCAGACTTGATATTGCTATCTGATACATCACTCAAAAACAGTTTTTTATGCCAATACTAGCCTTAAAGTTGATTGCTGAAAACAAAGCTAAACTTGAACGAGGGGAGGATGCCTCTTGCCTTGATCTGGGCAATTGTGATCTAACCACTCCGCCAGATCTCTCGGATCTGGTTTGGCTGGAAACCTTAATGCTATCTAATAGGTGGTGGGATAGAAAGCAAAGAAAGTGGATAGAGAGTGAGAACAAGGGGTATAGAAACCTGATACTGGGCATTCCGATAGGATTACTCCCTCAAAGTTTGCGGGTATTGTACACAGGGGGAGATTATCAAACCAGTTGGAAAATCAGCAACATCGATTTTTTAGCCAACTTGCCCCAGCTCCAATCCCTTTACCTTAGTTACAATCAAATCAGCAACGTCGATTTTTTAGCCAACTTGACCCAGCTCCAATCCCTTGACCTCCGTTCCAATAAAATTAGTAATTGGGACTTTTTAAAAAACTTGACCCAGCTCCAATCCCTTAACCTCAGTTACAATAAAATCAGTAACGCCGATTTTTTAGCCAATTTGACCCAGCTCCAATCTCTTGTCCTCAGACACAACCAAATCAGCAACACCGATTTTTTAGCCAATTTAACCCAGCTTCAATCCCTTGATCTCAGTTCCAATCAAATCAGAAGTACCGATTTTTCATCCAACCTACCCCAGATTCAATCTCTTGACCTCCGTGACAATCAAATCAGCAATCTAGAACCTCTTTTGCATTTAATTCAAAAAGAGATTCCGGTAAGTTTAAATGAATATGCTGTTGATGAGATCAATCTCTATAACAATCCACTTACCCACCCTCCTCTTGAAATTGTAGAACAAGGAAATGAAGCCATTCTACGCTACTTTGAAGACCTTAACTTGCAGGGCTCCGACCAAATCTACGAAGCCAAACTACTGCTGATCGGCGAAGGTGGGGCAGGTAAAACCAGCCTCTGCCGAAAACTCTTCGACCCCCGAGCTGCCCTGCCACAGGAAAAAGACCGTACCAGAGGGATAGATATTCATCCGTTGTATTTCGACATTCCCGAAAAACCAGATAAACAATTCCGGCTCAACATTTGGGATTTCGCAGGGCAGGGCAAGTATCAGTCCGCCCACAGTTTTTTTTACACTCATCGCTCACTGTACGTGTTGGTGGATGATACCCGTACACTCAATGAAAACGATGCCTACAGCACACTGTACAACAACTGGTTACAAACCACAGAGTTGTTTGGTGGCCAAAGCCCAGTGCTGGTGTTGCACAATGAAAAGGAAGGTTGCGCCCGCACCGGGTTTAGCTTAGGTGGTTTTCAGGAGCGTTTTAGCTTTATCCATGGTGAATTGTTCCGCATCAATCTCGGCGGTAGTGATATTGCCAAAATTGCCGACTTGCGCCGTCAAATTGAACGCCGGGCTCTCGCTCTTCCCCATATCGGTGATACGGTGCCGAAAACCTGGGTGAAGGTACGCGAAGCCCTTGAAACGGAACGGCAGCAGCAGCCCTACATCTCGGTCGAGCGTTATCGCAACATCTGTACAGTAGAAGGTATTGACGATCAGGAACGGCAAGCGGGTTTGAGTCGTTACTTTCACGACCTCGGAGTCTTTCTGCATTTTCAGGACAATCCCTTGTTGAAACGAGATGTGTTCTTGCAAAACCAGTGGGTCACTGATGCTGTTTACAAAATTCTCGATGATGCCCAAATCGCCGACCAACAAAGGGGGCGTTTTAGCAAAGCCGACCTTACCCGGCTTTGGCACGAAAGTAATTATCGCGAGCGACGCGATGAGCTACTCGCACTGATGCTCCAGTTTGAACTCTGCTACCAGGTGCAGGATAGCGAAACCTACGTCTGCCCTCAACTTTTGCCCGGTGACATTCCAGCGTATCATCTCGGCTCCGATATTCCGCTGCAACTGAAATACGAGTACACCTTTATGCCCAAAGGTCTGCTTTACCGCCTCATTGTGCGATTGCATCGGCACATCGCAAAAGGCCAAACAGCAGTCTGGAACAGTGGTGTAGTGCTGGAACGGATGGGTGCACAGTCTGAGATCAGCGAATCACTAGACCGCCGTACCATTTCCGTGCGCGCTACTGGGCTGTACGCCAAAGAGCTAGTTACCATCATCAACGAGGAAGTAGAGCGACTACACGCGCCTTTCGGGGATCGTTTAAAGGTAACCGTGAAAATTCCTTGTAATTGCAGGATATGCAAGGGTAGTAACAAGCCCCATTTTTATGAAAAATCAGACCTGGACAATCGAATATTGAAAGGTAAAGCAACTGTGGAGTGTAAGGAAAGTTTTGACGATGTGTCGGTTTCGGGTTTGTTGGAAGGCGTTTTTGTTAAGCACACAAATGTAACCTCAGATCAAATCAAAGCACTGATTCAGTCAGGAAAAACTGAAGAGGTATTGGAAGCCTTGTATGAATTGAACTACATTGATGCCTTGACGTTAAAGGCCAGATTTACAGCAGCACAGAAAGAATATCTGGGAGGCAGAATCGAATATAAGGCGTACGAACAAATAATAAATCAGGTGAATTTAGGATGCCTGGATTTATTAGGATCTTAAATGGTAAAAAATCATAACCAAAATGGAAGATTGGATAAAAAAAGAAGAAACAAAGATTACAGGAATTGTAAAGAGCATTTATACTATAAATAGTTTTCATGGTAAGCCGTCGAAAACCTACATTGAACTATTGTGCAAATCTGAAAAGTTTAAACAACAACAAATGGTAAGGTTTAATTACAGCCAATCTTGGCAAAAATTAGAACTACAAATAGATAGCAACGTCGAGTTTTTAGCAACAATAAAAACAACAACTTTGATTGTTCACAAAGAAACTAGACAAGTTGATACTTGGCATGTGTTGCCTTTTGAATTAATTGACTATGAAGACATTATTGAAATACAATCGCCGAAGAAAATGAAAAAAGTATAAACTATTTCCCTGTATAAGAATCTAAAAACCAATGAAATAAAAAAATATCCAAAAAAAATGCACTTAACAGCAATCCCCGCCAAAACCCATCCCAATGTAGGCGGCGACTGCGTGAATGAAACAGTTCCACCTCACAAAACCAAAAATATCGATAACTTGCGGATAAGATATCGATAAAATGAAGCGAAAACTAGAATTCGATTTTGTAAAATCGCAGCGAATCATCATCAAAAAGAAATGACCCACACCAAGCGCCCAAAGCGATAAAACTAGTCAACCCCCAGCCATCTTTGTATCCCCAGAAGCAACGAACCTCAATTGCCACGTGCTTTAGCGCGTGGATCGAGAGCACCACTATAGTTGGGCTTTAGCCCCATTCTTAGTTTTGAAATCAGGGCTAAAGCCCAAAAGAAGAGCAATCCTGACCCACGCGCTAAAGCACGTGGCAATTGAGGTCCTCCGAGCAAAAGGTATAGGAGTGTAAAAACTGGCTCAAAAATGGCTCAAATCGGCTCATACTGGCTCAAAAATGCAAATTACTGGCTCATACTGGCTCAAAATCCCTCCATCCCATCCTCCTCCAGCACCAATCCCGCATCCTTTTCCCAAATCTCCATCTCACAAGGTTTACCAACCCACTGCGCCAATTGCCACCCTTACCAGCGAAAACCGCCTGCGATTTCCTCCACTCCAAGACAATATTCGAACATGTTGATTCGGCAATTTTCTGACACACTGAACAAATCTGTGAATTATGTAAATTTTTGTAAACATCATGTAACATTTACGCTTAGAAAATACGTACTTTCGCACAAGTGCATCAATCAAATTTGGCTGACCAGTTTACGAAAAAGTATTTTCTGGAAGTACACTATTGCGTAAACAAAATAAATGAACAACCCACTTAACATACTGCTTGCAGAAGACGACTTGGACGATCAGGCCTTCTTTGAAAAAGCGCTATCAGAACTCCCCTTTTCTACAATACTCACCATAGTTAAGAATGGAGAGCAACTCATGAAATACCTTTTTGACTGTTTAGGCAAGGTTACCAGCACTGACATCCTTTTTTTGGATCTGAGCATGCCTTACAAAACAGGGTATGAATGCCTCGTCGAGATCAAAGAAAATGCAAAACTTAAGAAGCTGCAGGTTGTGGTGTTTACCTGTTCCTTTACCAGCAGTATTTATTTTGAACAGAACCTGATCAACACACTTACAAAGATTGGTGCCGATGGTTTTATCCGAAAGCCCGAGAGTTTTGAACAACTGAAAAACACAATTGAAACGATCCTCAGCAGACTGGCGATTAAAAACACCATACCATTACCAATCGAGTAGCGTTTTTCACCAAGTAGTGGGCAAAAATAAGTGCTCATTTTTCTTGAGCCAAAAGATCAGATAAGATGCTCAAAATGAATCGTTTACTCATCTGATCCTTCGGCAAAAAGAGCACCTATTTTTTTATCGCCCCCAACGTTAACCCTATCCACTAAATCTTGCAACAAAAAATGTGCGAAATCCACCTAAATAATGTATTGCTTGCCGAGGATGATGAAGATGATATACACCTTTTTAAAACTGTTTTATTTGAATTGAACCACAATATCCCTGTCACAGTGGCAACAGACGGTAATCTGTTGATGGCTTTTTTAAAACAGGCAACGACACTGCCCGAAATGATTTTCCTTGACTTGAACATGCCTTTTAAAAATGGCTTCGAATGCTTGGATGAAATCAGGAGCAATGAAACGTGGAACAGCATTAAAATTTTTGTACTATCTACTTCATCCCAACCGGAACACATAGAAAATGCTTATAAAGGTGGGGCGGATTTATACCTTGCTAAGCCCACCAGCTACAACCAATTCAAAAACATGGTAGAGAAATGCCTGGTCAACAATTGGGAAGGCTTAAAACAAACGATTTATTAACATCAAATTTTTCAATCTGTGCCACTTGGAGCCAAACATTTTTTTGCAGCGCCTACGGAGCAAAACCGCAAACAGTCACCAGTTGATCGAGCAAAACCACGCTTCACAATTGTTGATTAGTGAGGAGGTAACTATCGTTCATTATGCCGATTACCTCAAAAGGCTATACGGATTTGTACATGGTTTTGAAAAAATGGTATTCCCTTTATTGAAGCACAATCAATTGCTGCAACTGGATGAAAGGAGAAAATCACACTTTATCCAAGCCGACCTTGCCCTGCTGAACCATACCGCCGCACAGCCTTACTTAAACGATGCATTATTCAGCACCCACTACCCCAATGCTGCTGCTGCATTTGGGGGCATGTATGTGCTGGAAGGTTCTACGCTTGGCGGGCAAATCATCAGCAAACACCTGTCAAAAGTTTTAGGCAATGAAGTTGCCGGAAAAACAACTTATCTAAGCGCTTATGCCAAGCAAACTGGCACCATGTGGAAAAGTTTTCTGCAATTGCTTTGTGATGCAGGCACAACTACCTGCAATGAAGACGAAATTATCGACAGTGCTGTAAACACTTTTTCCCTGCTAAATAATTGTTTATCAGAATATTCCTATAAACTTACCGGAAATGAAAATTAAAAACCTAGTTCCCGACCATGAAGTAACCTTAACCAATTGCGAAAGCGAACCAATCCATATACCAGGCAGCATACAGCCCCATGGTTTTTTAATTGCTGTAAAAATAGTCGATTACTCCATTGCCTTTGCAAGCAAAAATTGCGAAACCTATTTTCAGTTGCCCTTGAATGAAATATTGGGCAAAGATTTAAACCTGTTGTTTGATAAAGAAGAAATAAACTCTTTTACCGCCCTGTACAAATTTGACGGTAGTGAAATGGACCGCCCTTTTGTTTTTTCACTACGTGGAAAACTTTATGGTGCAGCAGCACATAAAAGCGGTGACACAGTTGTTTTAGAGATGGAACCTTTTGCGGAAGAAAATAGCTACTTGCCCGAGCTGTACATACAAACAAAACGTTTTGCCTATCATACAGAGCGGTCGGATAATCTGAAGAATCTTTGCCAGGACATTGCCAATGAAACAAAACTGATAACCGGTTACGACCGGGTGATGATCTACCGTTTTGACAAAGATTTTAATGGCGAAGTGTATGCTGAAAGCAAACGAGAGGACTTGGAACCATTTTTTGGGCTGCATTATCCCCACACTGATATACCAGCACAAGCCCGTGAACTCTATTTGCGCAATCATGTAAGAATGATCGCCGATGTAGGGTATGAGCCTGTACCCTTGTATACATTGGAAGAAGAAGGTGGGGCTGGGGCTACGTTAGACCTTAGTCTTTCTTTCTTGCGTTCAGTGTCGCCCATTCACATCCAATACCTAAAAAATATGGGTGTGGCCGCTTCATTCAGCATCTCATTGATTCACAATAAGAAATTGTGGGGACTTATCTCCTGTCACCATGACACCCCAAAATATGTTCCTTATTATGCCAGGCTTGCCGCACATTTGCAGGCCATCTTTCTTCAATCTCAAATTGAGGTGCGACAGGTAGCTGATGAATTTGAGTTCACCAAAGAGACCAATAAACAGCTCCAGGAGTTGAACGAACAATTCACCAAAAAACAGAGTATTATCGGCAATAAAACAACATTTCAATTGTTAAGAAACCTTTTGCATGCTGATGGGCTTGCGATAATACATAAAGGAAATTTCTTTACTTCAGGCATAGTGCCAGCAAAAGAAGAAATGCAGTTGATGGTAGAATGGCTTTTTAAAAATGTAAAAAATAAAAATTTTAATACAACCAGGTTTGCTGATTATTACTTACCAGCTAAAGCAATGAGCAATAGTGTGGCAGGAATTTATTACCAGCAACTTAGTATAGCACCGGGCGATGCCATACTGTGGATGCGGCGCGAAATACAAACAACCAAACTATGGGGAGGCGATCCCACTAAAGCAATGTCCCTGGACGATAGCAACAATTTAATCACACCTCGAAAATCATTTGCTGCCTGGAGTGAATCGGTAAGAAATCAAAGCACTGAATGGCAAAGGCCCGAATTAAATGCTGCCGCTTCAATATCGCTGGTTGTACAAAGGCAATTGCACTTAACAGATTTAATAGCAGAAGAAGAAAAATACCGCAGCCTCAATGAAAAACTGCAAAAGTCCAATGATGAATTGGCCAATATGAACTGGATAAGCACCCATGATCTAAAAGAGCCGTTGCGAAAAATACAGATGTATGCTTCCATTATTTTAGAAAACCACAGCAATGAAATTCCGGATATTGTAAATTCAAATATTGTGCGCATGCAAACTTCTGCAGCCAAAATGCAACGGCTTATTGAAGCGCTGGTTTCTTATGCCAGTTTAATGCATGATAGTACAAGATTTGAGAAAGTGGATCTGAATGGTGTGATGAATGAAGTGGTCATGGATCTAAAAGAGGAACTTGAAGAGGATGGTGCTACGATTGATACAAGCAATTTGCCTACTGTAAACGGTATCCAGTTTCAGTTGCACCAGTTGTTTGTAAACATCATCAGCAATGCCATCAAATTTGCAAAGCAGGGCGAACCAGTCGTTATAAAAATAAGCTGTACAAAATTTACGACAGAACCGCTAACCATCGCCGGTGAACCACCCAAACATTGGTATAAAATTTCTTTTGCTGACAATGGCATTGGTTTTGATAACGCCTACAAAAACGACATTTTCAAAGTGTTTAACAGGGTGAATGCCAACCAATACATCGGGTCGGGCATTGGTCTTGCCATTAGCAAAAAAATTGTAGAGAATCACAACGGCACCATCACTGCCACAGGCGAATTGAATAAAGGAGCGCAGTTTAACATTTATCTTCCCGCAGGATAAAGTACGGCCATTTTTCTTTGTAGTGGGGCAAAAATAAATGTTCATTTTTCTTGAGCCAGAGGATTAGATAAGACACTTGAATTGAACCGTTTACTTATCTAATCCTCTGGCAAAATGAACATTTATTTTTTTATCGCCCCCTTGTGAAGGGTAGCGATAACATTTATAAGCTGCTGGCCTAGTCACGCAGTACCCAATGCCTCCAAAATGGCCTTACGCGTATCGTCCGGATTCATAAAAGGAATCAAATGCCCCCACTCAGGTTTGACCATCATTTTGAGTTGCTTGGGGTGGATGTTTTTTTCACTGAATTCAATATTGGAGGCAGGTGCCAGCATGTCCTTTTGGCCGTGCAAATGCATAATGGGCGTTTGTAGATTGAACCAGCCTCCGCGCATTTTTTCCAATTCAGCAGCATGTGAGAACTTTTCCGATCCAGATACCCTCCAGGCCCCAGAAAGCATCCAGCGAGTCGCCGTCCATTTGCCAATGTACGAAAACCAAAAGATGGGTTCATTGTCTGGATCATTCACGGGTGCCAACATGACCACCGACTGGATTCTTTCGGGGTAAACCATGGCCGTTTTGGCCACAATGGGGCCACCGTAAGAATGCCCTACCAAAACCACCTTGCGGCCTGGGTATTGATCCATCACCGCTTTGACCGCTTTGGCCTGCTCGGCAATAGAAGTCATGGCCTTACCATATAAAGAATAACCATAACCCGGTCGATCCATGGAAACCAAAATGGCTCGATTTAACAGTAGAGAATCGGCCTGGTAGCGGAAAAAGTCTTGAGCGGAACCTGGCGCTCCGTGTACAAACAGTACCAGCGGCGCGTCATTCCGCAAGGTATCGCGACCAGTTTCAATCCAGTGCAGCTGACCGTCAGCATAAGGCAGCGTTTTGATTTTAGCAACCGTATTTCGCTTTTTGAAATAGGCCTGAGTCTTTTTGTCGGAAGAACGGAAAGCGGACTGCATGTTGTAGATGACGAAGCCGAGGATAAGGATGGCAAGGCCGAGGAGAATACGGGCGAGGAGTTTCATGGTTGTGAATTTTAGGTGGGTTAAAGGTATGACCTAAAAAGAATGCTTTAATCCGGGTATTGGTTTAGTTTTTTGTTCAAATTTTACCAGAAACAAGTGCATTACTCCCTAATGCATTCTATGAAAGCGCTGAAAGTTTCTCACCAGTTTATATAGATAATCTATTTTCTTTTTAATTTTAATAAACTATCCATTCTTACACTTTGAAAACCACAGCACTATGAAACTTTCACCTCGTTTTTCCTTCCTTTTTTCAACGAGCCTACTCGGAATGCTACCCTTCCTTTTGACTGCCCAAAACCAAATCCTGGGCACCTGGTATTCCAATGGCCGGGCGGAAATACCCTGCACCATTACCCAACAAGCCAACAATCTGGTTTTCACCATCGGGACCAACCGCAGTGATGGGTATTTCACCAATGCTACCACCGTTTTTGCGACCCAATGGAATGCCTCCGCTACCCTAACCACCAGTGGCCAGGGACTGCTCTGGAACAATCAGATTTGGACAAGAAGCCCTTTTTCCGGGTATCCGTCTATCGCAGGAAGCTGGGGCTTGGCGGCCTACCCTCAAGAACTTTATCCAGTTGAACAAGACAATACTTTTTTCACCCTCACCTATCAGGGAAAAAAATTGCCTGGTTTTTTTACCAGCGCCAATACCATCACCATCCCCGAATGGAACAATGCCATTGCCAATGTATCTCCTGATGGCAATTCCATCACCTGGAACAATCAGGTTTGGATCAAAAAATCGGGTACTACCTCGCCTCCCGTCAACAATCCGCCGATCACTCAAAAACTTTGCCGGCCAGAGTTGTCCAGCTTTTACTTTGCCGCCCAAGCCCTGGGAACGGTTTGGGGCGGTTTAGCTACCGCACCCTCGATGTTGACCCCGGATGCCGTGGCCGCCTGCTCCGACGCCTTGAACGTGCTAGATGCTACCTTAGGGATCATGCAGTGCATCGGATTTGATCGTGGTCGGATCCAAAACTTACGCGGTGCATTGGCCGGCACAGGCACCCGACAACTAATTGTCGAAACCGAAAGCCTGATCCGCGATTTACAAGCGGTGGTACAAAACCTCAGACTAAGCTGCGACAACAACGTACACATCAGCGCACTGTACATCGGGGGCATCCACCTGGGTGCCGCGCAAGCTTGGGCCAGCAGCCGTCAGGGTATGCCAACTCCCATGCCGGTAGCCGTCCAAAATGTGATCCAGAATCATTTGTCAACGGCGAGAAATGCGTTGAGCCCCTATGGTGCGAGTATTCCCCAATTT
This sequence comes from Saprospiraceae bacterium, assembly GCA_027486765.1. Taxonomy (GTDB): domain Bacteria; phylum Bacteroidota; class Bacteroidia; order Chitinophagales; family Saprospiraceae; genus Haliscomenobacter. Next base: position 28,736 of record JAIXOO010000474.1, on the reverse strand, counting down.
GATCTCAGTGCTTTTGGTCGGGTCAATGTGGGGAGTATGAACTCAATTTTGCCAAATACTCAAATAGTGGGTATTGAAACCCAATTGTTGTGGGCCGTTGCCTTGAGTGAAGGTTGTTGTACTTGTACGGGGGGATAAACGTACGTTGGCGGTGATTGTTGGTAGGAAAAAAAAAGCGGATGGACCGACGTTGTGTCGATCCATCCGGCTTTCCCACGGATAAATCCATGGGCAGGGTGGTATGTGGCCTCCCACGGATAAATCCGTGGGTTGGCGGAGTATCAGGTGGGAATGGAAGGCCAACACACCCACACATTCACACCCAAACTCACACCCTATTTAGTCTTCATCTTCCATGTCGTCGAACTGGTGGTAGCGGGACTCCAGTTCAGCAGCACGGTCTTTGTGCGTTACGATGATGTTGTCGAACTTGCGTTGGCCAGTACCCGCTGGGATACGTTTGCCGACGATGACGTTCTCTTTCAAGCCCATCAGGTTGTCGGTTTTGGCGCCGATGGCAGCCGTACTCAACACCTTGGTGGTTTCCTGGAAGGATGCAGCCGAGATCCAGCTGTTGGTGCCCAAGGAAGCCTTGGTGATCCCCAACAATTGTGGGCTGGAAGTAGAGGCTACGGCATCGCGGTATTCAACCAACTGGCGGTCGTTGCGCTTAAGGAAAGAGTTTTCTTCCCGAATTTGGCGCAAAGTCACCAACTGACCTGGCTTCAAGCGATTGGATTCGCCGGATTCCACAACGATTTTCTTGTCGAAAATCCAGTCGTTTTGTTCCAGGAATTCCATTTTGTCAACCGTTTCACCTTCGAGGAAGCTGGTATCGCCTGGGTCTTCGATCAACACGCGGCGCATCATTTGGCGTACGATTACCTCGATGTGTTTGTTGTTGATGGTAATACCCTGAGAGCGGTATACTTCCTGGACACCATTCACGAGGTACTGTTGTACTGCGAATGGTCCTTTGATGGACAGGATATCGCGTGGAGCGATGGTACCGTCAGAAAGCGGTGTACCAGCGCGCACGAAGTCGCCATCTTGTACCAGGATGTGCTTGCTCAAGCCAATCAGGTATTTTCTGATTTGGCCGTCCTTGGCGGTTACAGAGACTTCGCGGTTACCCCGTTTGATCTTGCCGAAGTTCACCACACCGTCGATTTCAGAAACGATGGCAGGGTTAGATGGGTTACGTGCTTCAAAGAGCTCCGTTACCCGAGGCAGACCACCCGTGATATCCTGGATTTTACCCAGTTTCCGTGGAATCTTGGCAATTTTATCCCCCGCAGTAATGGTCACGCCATCTTCAATCGAGATGTACGACCCCACTGGCAAGGTATACGTTTTGAGTTCTACTCCGTCGGGGCTCATGATGAAGATCACCGGAATTTTCCGCTTGTTCTTACTTTCAATGATGACCTTTTCAGAGAAGCCTGTTTGTTCGTCACGTTCAATCCGGAAGGTAACCCCGTCTTCGATCGAGTCGAATTTGGCAATACCCGAGAATTCGGAGATGATTACCGCGTTGAAAGGGTCCCAGTTACAGAGCATTTGACCTTTGCTCACAATATCGCCTTCCAGTACGCTCAAGGACGAGCCGTAAGGTACGTGCATGGCAACGTATTGCTTGCCGGTCTCCGCATCTACAATCCGAATTTCACCAGTACGAGACAGTACTACCCGCGCGCCGTTTTCATCAGGTGCCTCAGTCAATTTGACACCATCAAATTCAATTTTACCCGGGAACTTGGCGACGATTTCAGATTCAGTTTTGGACAAAGATGCGGTACCCCCCGTGTGGAAAGTACGCAGTGTCAACTGAGTACCTGGTTCGCCGATGGATTGTGCTGCAATGATCCCCACTGCGTCACCCTCTTCCGCGATCCGGCCATTCGCCAGGTTTTTACCATAACATTTGGCACAAACCCCACGCTTGGCTTCACAAGTCAGTACGGAGCGAATGGTGATCGTTTCGACTCCAATTTTTTCGATGTACTCCGCTGTCTTTGGATCGATGAAATCACCTGCTGAGAGGATGAGTTCTTCCGAAACAGGGTGTACAATATCGTGCAAAGTATAACGACCTTCGATACGGGATACCAAGGGTTCAATCACTTTGTCGTTGTCTTTGAGTGCCACTGTTTCCAAGCCACGCAAAGTGCTGCAATCTTCTTCCAGGATGATTACGTCCTGAGCAACGTCCACCAAACGACGGGTCAAGTAACCTGCGTCAGCCGTTTTAAGGGCGGTATCCGCAAGACCTTTACGCGCACCGTGCGTAGAGATGAAGTACTCAAGAACGGAAAGGCCATCCACAAAGTTGGACAAGATCGGGTTTTCGATAACCGCCCCACCCGTGTCACCAGACTTACGTGGTTTAGCCATCAAGCCCCGCAGACCGCACAACTGCTTAATTTGTTGTTTGGAACCACGTGCACCAGAGTCAAGCATCATGAACACCGAGTTGAAGCCCTGCTTGTGGCTGGCCAACTCACGCATCAGTGTATCGGTAATGCGGTTGTCCGCATAAGTCCAACGGTCGATGATCTGGTTGTAACGCTCGTTGTTCGTAATCAAACCCATGTTGTAGTTGTCCCACACTTCGTCTACTTCACCTTGCGCTTCTTCCAGTGCATCTTGCTTGATGGAAGGCGTGATCAAGTCGCCAAGGTTGAAGGACAAACCACCGCGGAAGGCCCAAGTAAAGCCCATGTCTTTGATGTCGTCGAGGAAATCGGCTGTCACCGCAAAATCGGTACGTTCGATTACTTCACCAATTACCGCTTTCAGGTTTTTCTTGGTCATCAAGGTGTTCTGGAAAGGTACACCAGCTGGCATTACCTCATTGAACAACACCCGTCCTACGGTCGTTTCAGACAGTTTTTTGACTATCTTGCCGTCCACTTCTACCGGAACACGTACTTTGATTTTGGCGTGCAAGTCTACCTGGCCTTCATTGAGGGCAATGATGACCTCTTCAGGAGAGTAGAACTTCATGCCTTCCCCTTTCACGATAACATTACCAACGGTTTTTCTCTCCTTGGTGATGTAGTACAGACCCAATACCATGTCCTGTGAAGGCAGGGTAATCGGAGTACCGTTTTGGGGGTTGAGCATGTTGTGCGAAGAAAGCATCAACATTTGAGCTTCCAAAATCGCTGCCTGGCTCAGAGGTACGTGTACCGCCATCTGGTCACCGTCGAAGTCGGCGTTGAACGAGCTACACACCAATGGGTGCAACTGGATCGCCTTGCCTTCTACCAAACGAGGCTGGAAGGACTGGATCGACAAACGGTGCAAAGTTGGGGCACGGTTGAGGAGCACGGGGTGCCCCTTCAGGATATTTTCGAGGATTTCCCAGATTACAGGATCCTTACGGTCTACAAGTTTTTTTGCCGATTTAACCGTTTTCACGATACCGCGCTCGATGAGTTTGCGGATGATGAAGGGTTTGAACAATTCGGCAGCCATCCCTTTGGGCAAACCACACTCGTGCAGTTTCAAGGTTGGACCTACTACAATTACTGAACGACCAGAGTAGTCTACCCGCTTACCCAACAAGTTTTGACGGAAACGCCCTTGCTTACCTTTGAGGATGTCACTCAAAGATTTGAGTGGGCGACCACCTTCCGCTTTTACGGCATTGGATTTGCGGGAGTTGTCGAACAAAGAGTCGACTGCTTCCTGCAACATCCGCTTTTCGTTGCGCAAGATGACCTCAGGGGCTTTGATTTCCAACAGACGCTTCAAACGGTTGTTGCGGATGATCACCCGACGGTACAAGTCGTTCAAATCGGAGCTGGCAAAACGACCGCCATCCAATGGCACCAAGGGGCGCAATTCTGGTGGAATAACGGGCAGGTATTGGATCACGGCCCATTCGGGGCGGTTTTCCATGCGGGTTTGACCATCGCGGAAAGCTTCCACTACGCGCAGACGCTTGAGGGCTTCTGACTTACGTTGTTGAGAAGTTTCGTTGGCGGCCTGGTGACGCAGGTCGTAAGAAAGTTGATCCAACTGCAGGCGGTTGAGCATGTCACGCACCGCTTCAGCACCCATACGGGCGATGAATTTGTTGGGATCGGTATCTTCCAGCAGTTGGTTTTCTGCGGGCAGCGATTCCAGGTGTTCCAAGTATTCTTCTTCGGTCAGCAGGTCGTTGTTGCCAAGACCTTCGTTGCCTTTGATCCCTGGTTGAATCACCACGTAGCGCTCGTAATAAACAATTGACTCCAATTTCTTGGAAGACAAGCCGAGCAAATAACCAATTTTATTAGGCAGTGATTTGAAGAACCAAATGTGCACCACGGGTACGACCAGTTTGATGTGGCCCATCCGCTCCCGGCGAACTTTTTTCTCAGTTACTTCAACCCCACAGCGGTCGCACACGATCCCCTTATAGCGGATCCGCTTGTACTTACCGCAATAGCATTCATAATCCTTGACAGGCCCGAAGATGCGCTCGCAGAATAGACCATCGCGCTCGGGTTTGTACGAGCGATAGTTGATGGTTTCTGGTTTGAGTACTTCACCGTAAGACCGCTCCAGAATTTCGTCGGGAGAGGACAAACTGATGGTGATGCTGTCAAAATTTTGATTTTGAATATTACCCTTCTTTTTGAATGGCATGCTTCTAAAGGTTTATGGTTCCTGGGTTCCAAGGTTCCTGGGTTCTGGGTTCCAGGGTTAGCCAGCTATTGCTAAACACTGGAACCCGGAACCTAGGAACTTTGGAACCCAGGAACCTTGGACGGAAGGTTATTCAAATTTCACATCGAGCGCCAGACCGCGCAATTCGTGTACAAGTACGTTGAAGGACTCCGGAATGTTTGGTTCTGGAAGGTTGTCTCCTTTAACGATGGCCTCGTACGCTTTTGCACGACCATTGATGTCATCGGACTTGATGGTAAGCAATTCCTGGAGGATGTTGGCGGCACCAAATGCTTCAAGTGCCCAAACTTCCATTTCCCCGAAACGCTGTCCACCGAACTGTGCTTTACCGCCCAATGGTTGCTGGGTAATGAGTGAGTATGGCCCGATGGAACGTGCGTGCATCTTATCGTCAACCATGTGGCTGAGTTTAAGCATGTAGATCACCCCTACCGTAGCCTGCTGGTGGAAGCGGTCACCCGTTTCACCGTCAGAAAGGTAAGTTTGACCCAAACTTGGCAAGCTTGTTTTTTGGATCCACTCTTCAATCTCGTCGCGGGTAGCCCCGTCAAAGATTGGTGTAGCGAATTTGACACCCAGTTTTTCACCAGCCCAGCCCAATACGGTTTCGAAGATTTGACCCAAGTTCATCCGCGAAGGTACCCCCAGTGGGTTCAACACGATGTCAACAGGTGTTCCATCTTCGAGGAAAGGCATGTCTTCGGCCCGAACGATGCGGGATACGATACCTTTGTTACCGTGGCGTCCAGCGAGTTTGTCCCCCACTTTCAGCTTGCGCTTTTTGGCCATGTATACTTTAGCCAGCTTGAGTACACCCGCTGGAAGTTCGTCACCAATGCTCACGTTGAATTTCTCACGCTTGTAGCGGCCAATTTCTTCGTTGAGTTTGATGCTGTAGTTGTGCAACAAACGGGCAACAAATTCATTGGATTTCGGCTCGTCGGTCCAGTTGGTATAGTCCACCGAGGTGTAATCCAGGTCACGCAGGGTGTCCTGAGTAAATTTCACCCCTTTGGCCAGCAGGTTATCACCATAAATGGTACGGATACCTTGTGAAGTTTTGTCTTTCAACAAAAGCATCAGTTTGTCCACCAAAATGGTCAACAACTCGTTGGTCGCGACTTTATGCTGATCATCCAGTTTGGACAGTACGTCTTTTTCCTGGTTTTTCTGCACTTTATCTTTTTTCGCGCGGGCGAAAAGTTGCTTGTCGATGATCACACCCGTAGTCGAGGGGGGCGCCTTCAAGGAAGCGTCTTTCACGTCGCCGGCTTTGTCACCAAAGATGGCACGCAAGAGTTTTTCTTCCGGAGTAGGATCGGATTCCCCTTTTGGAGTGATTTTCCCAATCAGAATGTCGCCTTCCTTGACCCAGGCACCGATGCGGATGATCCCGTTTTCGTCCAGGTCTTTGGTGGCTTCTTCACTCACGTTCGGGATATCGTTGGTCAGTTCTTCTTCTCCCAACTTGGTGTCGCGTACGTCGATTTCAAAGTGCTCGATGTGTACAGAAGTAAAGATGTCTTCTCGTACTACGCGCTCAGAAATTACGATGGCGTCCTCAAAGTTGTAACCTTTCCAGGGCATGAAGGCTACCTTCATGTTTTGGCCCAAAGCCAATTCGCCCTTTTCAGTTGCGTAACCATCACAAAGGATTTGTCCTTTTTCAACACGATCGCCTTTGCGTACAATGGGGCGCAGGTTGATACAGGTACCCTGGTTGGTACGGGTAAACTTGATGAGGTTGTATTTCTTCAAGTTGTCTTCAAAAGAAATCAGCTGCTCTTCGGGTGTACGGTCGTAACGAACATGGATTTCAGTAGCATCCACATATTCGATTACCCCTTCCCCTTCTGCGTTGATGAGCATGCGGGAGTCACGGGCAACTTTACCTTCCAAACCAGTACCTACTACTGGTGAGTGTGGGCGAATCAGTGGCACTGCCTGACGTTGCATGTTCGAGCCCATCAAGGCGCGGTTGGCGTCGTCGTTTTCCAAGAAAGGAATCATGGAAGCAGATACCCCAACGATTTGGTTGGGTGCTACATCCATGTAGTCGATTTCTTCTGGTGTCAAAACCGGAAAATCACCATGCTCACGGCATTTGACCCGGTCTTGGACGAAGGTACCATCATTGTTCAGCAAGGCGTTGGCCTGGGCAATCCGCATTTTGTCTTCCCCTTCTGCTGACAAGTACAATGGTTGTTCCACTTTTTCCACCATACCTTCAATGACTTTCCGGTAAGGGGTTTCGAGGAAGCCCATTTTATTGATCTTGGCGTGTACGCACAAGGTAGAGATCAAACCGATGTTTGGTCCTTCCGGGGTTTCGATGGTACACAAACGACCGTAGTGGGAGTAGTGTACGTCACGAACCTCAAAACCAGCACGCTCGCGGGACAAACCACCTGGCCCGAGTGCAGAAATACGCCGCTTGTGCGTGATTTCCGACAGAGGGTTGGTTTGGTCCAGGAACTGCGACAATTGGCTGGTTCCGAAGAAGGAGTTGATTACCGAGGAAAGGGTACGCGCGTTGATCAGGTCAACGGGGGTAAAGACCTCGTTGTCGCGCACGTTCATCCGTTCCCGAATGGTACGAGCCATCCGCGCCAGACCTACCCCGAACTGAGCGTACAATTGCTCACCCACGGTACGTACCCGGCGGTTTTCCAGGTGATCGATGTCGTCGATTTCCGCCATTTGGTTCATCAAGGTCACCAGGAAGCGAACGATGGAGATGATGTCTTCTTTGGTCAACACCAATACCTCTTCCGAGATATCCAACTGCAGTTTCTTGTTGATCTTGTAGCGCCCTACTTCACCCAGGTTGTAGCGTTTATCGGAGAAGAACAACTTCTCGATGATGCCACGTGCCGTTTCCTCATCGGGGGGATCAGTACCGCGCAACTGGCGATAGATGTATTGTACCGCTTCCAGTTCAGAACTGGTCGGGTCCTTTTGCAAGGTATTATAGATAATGGAGTAATCCTGTTCGATGTCTTCTTTTTGCAGGATGACCGTGGCCACCGATGCTTCCAGGATTGCTTCAATATTGTCTTCGTCCAAAATGGTGTCGCGTTCCAGAATGATCTCATTCCGTTCGATGGTAACCACTTCACCGGTGTCTTCATCTACGAAGTCTTCGGTCCAGCTGCGCAATACACGGGCAGCCAATTTGCGGCCAATGCTTTTTTCGAGCGCCTCGCGGGTAGCAGTTACTTCATCGGCCAGGTCAAAGATATCCAAGATAGCTTTGTCGGTGTCGTAACCGATGGCACGCAACAGCGTAGTGACCGGGAATTTCTTCTTCCGGTCGATGTACGCATACATTACGGTGTTGATGTCGGTAGCAAATTCCATCCAGGCACCTTTGAAAGGGATAACCCGGGCGGAATAGATTTTGGTACCGTTGGGGTGTACACTTTGACCAAAAAATACCCCTGGTGAACGGTGGAGCTGTGATACAATCACACGCTCGGCACCATTGATCATAAAAGTACCTTTGGGCGTCATGTACGGAATGTTCCCCAGGAACACATCTTGTACAATGGTTTGGAAATCGACGTGTTCCTCATCGTTACAAGACAAGCGCAATTTGGCCTTAAGCGGGACGCTATAGGTCAGACCACGTTGCATACATTCTTCAATGCTGTAACGGGGAGGGTCGATGAAATAATCCAGAAACTCGAGTACGAAGATGTTTCTCGCATCCGTGATTGGGAAATTTTCCTGAAATACCTTGTACAATCCTTCATTCATCCGATTTTCAGGAGTCGTTTCCAGTTGGAAAAACTCTTGAAAGGACTTTAGCTGAATTTCAAGGAAATCAGGATAAGGAGTGGGAAATTTAGTTTTGCTGAAGGTAATACGCTTCGCTTCAGCCGATTGTGCTTTACCATTGAATATCATCTGCGCAACAAGTTTGTTGTTGATGGTAAAAGCCCCAAGCCTTTATAGCCGAGGGGTACAAAATAGTCAAGTCAAACTATGTAGTGGTTTTCCTGACTAGTAAATGAAACCAATGTTAAAAAAGTTTCATTTTTTCGCATAAAAATCACAAAATGTACAATACAAGGTATATGGCAATGGGCTTAGGAAACAACCAAGGTCGATTTCCTAAGCCCTGGTGCTTCAAAAGTGATTTTTTGAAGCACTGCCCATTCCAAAAGCTATACAACTAAAGTCAGTGTAGCTAGTTGCTTTTGGCTTGCGCAAGGAGAAATTATTTAATTTCTACCTGAGCGCCAGCTTCTTCCAACTTAGCTTTCAAAGACTCAGCTTCGTCTTTAGAAACAGCGGTCTTCAGTGGTTGTGGAGCACCGTCAACCAAGTCTTTTGCTTCTTTCAAGCCAAGACCCAAGAGGTTTTTCACTTCTTTAACCACGTTCAGTTTGTTGGCACCACCAGACTGAAGGATAACGTCGAATTCGGTTTGCTCAACAGCAGCAGGAGCAGCATCAGCAGGAGCAGCAGCAGCAACTGCTACAGCAGCAGCAGCAGGCTCAATGCCGTAATCGTCCTTCAGGATACCAGCCAGTTCCTGAACATCTTTAACCGTCAAATTTACAAGCGTTTCCGCAAGAGCTTTCAAATCAGCCATTGTTATGTCTTTTAAAAAAGTGGTTTGAAAATGGTATATAATGAGCGGTTAGCTTGGAAGCCTTAACCGTTTGCAACCCACAAACATTCTTGTGGGTTTGCTGAGGTACGGGTCACTTTCACGAATTCATTCGTGGAAATTCCCACAAATAAATTCGTGGGTTGGAACCCGTATTCCCTCCCACGCTTAACCCACGATTTAAATCGTGGGATTGCCGTGGGTTGGGAGAATTACGCCTGGCGCTCTTCGAGGGCCTTGACCAATCCAGCGATGGTAGAACCACCAGATTGCAGGGCACTGACGAGGTTTTTTGCAGGTGATTGAAGCAGACCAATTAATTCGCCCAGCAAATCTTGCTTGGACTTGAGTTTGGTCAGTGCATCCAGTTGGTCATCGCCGATGAACACCGCAGAATCCACATATGCAGCTTTCAACAAGGGGCGCTCGCTGCCTGAACGACGATAGTCTTTCAGCATTTTAGCAACCGAGTTGGCAGGTGCATCAGGATCATTGGAGAACAAAATGGCAGTATGGCCATGGAGTGCTTCAAAGATGCTAGCGTAATTCTTCTCAGCAGGAGTATTCTCCAGTGCTTTCTTCACGAGGGTGTTCTTGATGACTTGCATAGAAACACCTCTTTCGAAGCAAAGCCTTCTGAATTTGTTGACATCACCTACCGACATGGTAGAAGCATCAGCAAGGTAGAAATAGTTATTTTCCCCAAACTGCTCCTTCAACACTTCGATAGTTGCTGTCTTTTCAGCCTTATTCATTTGACTCCTGTTTTAAAACTTAGCGAATCACTTTGGGATCAATCTTCACACCTGGGCTCATCGTAGTAGCAAGGGTAATACTTTTCATGTAAGTACCTTTGGCCGTTGAAGGCTTCATACGTTGTAGTGTACTCAGCAATTCATTGATGTTCTCGATCAATTGAGTAGGGGCAAAAGACACCCGACCAACTGAAGCGTGAATGATACCCGTTTTGTCAACGCGGAAGGAAATCTTACCCTTCTTTACTTCGGAAACTGCTTCCCCGATGTTGGTGGTTACCGTACCGGTTTTAGGGTTGGGCATCAAACCACGAGGGCCGAGGATACGGGCAACTTTACCCAACGCGGCCATGGTTTGTGGCATTGCGATGATTACGTCGACATCCGTCCAACCTTCCTGAACCTTTTGGATCAGGTCTTCCAAACCTACGTAATCTGCACCTGCTGCTTTTGCTTCTTCGGCTTTTTCCGGAGTACAAAATACAGCTACACGTTTGGTTTTACCCGTACCGTGTGGCAGACCTACGGTGCCACGAAGTGCTTGATCCGGTTTACGTGGATCGACACCCAGGCGTACGTGAATGTCAACCGAAGCATCAAACTTGGTTAAGTTCACGTCTTTCATCAGAGCAGTTCCTTCTTCCAGAGTATACAGCTTATTGCGGTCTACTTTGGCATTGACAGCGGCTCTTTTCTTTCCAACTTTTGCCATGTCAAAAAAGATTTAAGGTCAACGTCGGTTGCTGCATTCAGCTGCCGACTCCCTTTTGAAGAAATAAGATTATGCCTCCACTTCTTCACCACCCCACGGAGGAGTGCCAGAAATGTTCAGCCCCATACTGCGTGCCGTACCTGCTATCATTTTCATGGCAGCGTCGATGGTGAAGCAGTTGAGGTCGGGCATTTTGTCTTCAGCGATCGCTTTTACCTGATCCCAAGTTACGGTGCCTACCTTTTTCCGGTTGGATTCAGCAGAACCCTTCTTGATATTGGAGGCTTCCATGAGTTGGATAGCTGCCGGTGGCGTTTTGATCACGAATTCAAAGGACTTGTCCTTATAAACCGAGATCACCACCGGAAGTATCTTACCCATTTTATCCTGGGTAGCGGCATTGAAGCGCTTGCAAAACTCCATGATGTTCACCCCTTTGGAACCGAGAGCCGGACCGATGGGGGGAGCTGGGTTTGCCTGACCGCCTTTGACCTGAAGTTTGATGAAAACTTCTACTTCCTTTGCCATTTTAGTAAATAATTTTACCGCTGAGTAAAGCTGTTGGATGGGAAGCGTTTCATTCCGGCTCACATTCCGGAGGAACAACAACAACTATACCTTTTACGCGATATATTGAAAATCAAAAATACACGATCTGTACGGGCAACTCTTGCGGTTGCCCTCGTTGGAGCGTCCGGCAGCCGCGAGGGTTGCCGCTACGAGGTTTTTTCCACTTGCATGAAGCCCAATTCGACTTCAGTGCCACGGCCAAAGATTTTTACGATCACCTTCAGCTTTTTCTTCTCCTCGTTCACTTCCTGAATGTCGCCGATGAATTCGCTGAATGGACCATCCACAATTTTGATGGTTTCACCAACGATGAATGGTTCGATCAGGGATTCGCCGGCAGCTTGGGATTCGTCCACTTTGCCCAAGAGTCGATTCGCCTCAGCATCTTTCATGGGCTCAGGCGTATTTTTGCCCAAGAAATGGATGACGTTGGGTACATTGGCAATTGCCTGTACAATTTCTCCACTCAGCTTGCCAGCTACTGCTTCTACGAGCAAGTAGCCAGGCAAAATATTGCGCTCGGAAATTACCTTTTTACCGTTGCGGATCTTATAGACCTTTTCAGTAGGTACGACGACCGACGAGATAAATGAATTCCATTCATTGCGCAGAATTTCAGCATCAATGCGCTCTTTAATTTTGCGCTCTTTGCCGCTGATCACCCTTAATGAGTACCATTTTTTATCTTCAGACATCGATCTCTACCAATTTATTCGACAAACCTGTAAACAGGTCCAATCATTAAACAAACGCCAAAAGGCACTCGACAGCACTGAACTGTCGAATGCCTTACGGCACCTCATTTTATTTAGATTCCGTAGATGAGGTCCAATGTAAACTTGGAAACCACATCCATGAGAAACACAATTGCTGCCAAGAGCAATACTGCAACCACAACGGCTACTGCATTTGCCTGTAAATTTGCCCAAGTTGGCCAGGATACGTTTTTGACTAGTTCCTGGTAGCTTTCCCTTAAGTAAAGTTGAATCTTTTCCATGTGTATTGTGGTTACCCAACCCGTTAATCTTTTCCTCTTGCCCTAATCCACGAATACGTTCGTAGGGTGGTTTTCAGTTAAGTTATGCCCATGTATGCTCCCACAACTAAAGTCATGAGGGTACTTTGGAGTATTCCCTGTCCACGGCTAAAGCCATGGGTTGGGGGATGTGGCACGGGCAGAAGGATTTGAACCCTCGGCCTACGGTTTTGGAGACCGTCGCTCTACCAGCTGAGCTATGCCCGTGTGTGGTATGGTATCGAAAAGTTAAGCACCTCACCAGTGGTGAGATGCTTACTTTTCCATATTCTATCGTGATTGTAGAGAAATCTCTCTACTCATCAGTTACCTGTATTAATGCCTTCAAGAGAACAATCCTGGGATGTCAGGTCAAGAACACCCACTCAGAGATGTTATTTCAACATCCACATAGGGATGTTGCTACTTGATGATTTCAGTAACCTGACCTGCACCTACGGTACGGCCACCTTCACGAATCGCAAAGCGCAAACCCTTTTCCATTGCGATAGGGCTCAACAGTTTCACGTTCAAAGTTACGTTGTCACCAGGCATTACCATTTCTACTCCTTCAGGAAGCGTACAGTCACCAGTTACGTCCGTGGTACGGAAGTAGAACTGTGGGCGGTAGCCTTTGAAGAATGGAGTGTGACGGCCACCTTCCTCTTTGCTCAGTACATAAACCTCACACTTGAATTCAACGTGTGGGTTAACTGATTTAGGAGCGCAAATAACCATACCACGACGGATGGCTTCTTTATCGATACCACGCAGCAGGATACCAGCGTTGTCACCAGCTTCACCACGGTCGAGGATTTTGCGGAACATTTCCACACCTGTAACCGTAGAAACCAAAGGCTTTTCGCCTTCTTTCTGCATACCGATGATCTCAACAGAGTCACCTACGTTGATGACACCACGCTCGATACGACCTGTAGCAACAGTACCACGACCAGTAATAGAGAATACGTCTTCGATAGGCATCAAGAAAGGCTTATCAGTCAAACGAACTGGCTCAGGGATTTGCGCATCTACTGCGTCCATCAAATCCATGATGCGTTGAACGTAAGTTGCATCGCCTTCCAGCGCTTTCAGTGCAGAACCTTGGATAACCGCAGCATTGTCACCATCAAACTGATAAGTGTCCAACAACTCGCGAACCTCCATTTCTACCAGTTCCAACATCTCTGGGTCATCAACAAGGTCAACCTTGTTCATGAACACAACGATTGCAGGAACACCTACCTGGCGAGCCAAAAGGATGTGCTCGCGCGTTTGTGGCATTGGACCGTCCGTTGCAGCACAAACCAGGATTGCACCGTCCATCTGAGCAGCACCCGTTACCATGTTCTTAACGTAGTCGGCGTGACCCGGACAATCTACGTGAGCGTAGTGGCGCTTTTCAGTTTCGTATTCAACGTGCGCTGTATTGATCGTGATCCCTCTTTCTTTTTCTTCTGGAGCGGCGTCGATTGAGTCGTAATCTTTTTTCTCTGCCAGACCCTTAGAAGCGAGAACAGTAGTGATTGCCGCTGTAAGCGTCGTTTTTCCGTGGTCAACGTGACCAATTGTGCCGATGTTTACGTGCGGCTTTGTTCTAGCGAATGTTCCCTTAGCCATCAGTATAGAATTTTTGGATGTAAATTGTGAAACAAAAAGCATCTATGACCTGGAGCCAATGAAGGGATTTGAACCCTTGACCCCTTCCTTACCATGGAAGTGCTCTACCCCTGAGCTACATCGGCTTATGTCTTTTTTCTTGTTCGTCCCCACGACCAAAGTTGTGGGTTGTCATGTATACATCCATCTCACTTGATCCCATGATTTGAATCGCGAGATCGAGTGAGATGAATGTCAACATATGGAGCGGAAGACGAGATTCGAACCCGCGACCCTCAGCTTGGAAGGCTGATGCTCTACCAGCTGAGCTACTTCCGCTTGTATGACAAAAATTGTGGGGGTGGATGGATTCGAACCAACTCAGTCAAAGACACCAGATTTACAGTCTGGCCCGCCTCTCCACCTGCGGCGCACCCCCTTGGAGACCCAAAGTAAAAACTTTGAGATTGATTTGAACTAACCCACGAATGAATTCATGGGACTGGAGCCAGCAGAGGGACTCGAACCCCCGACCAGCTGATTACAAATCAGCTGCTCTACCAACTGAGCTATGCTGGCCTAGCTTTGGTTTTGAATCAAAACGACACCTGAAAATCAGTTGGTAGATGATTTATCAGAAAATGTAATCAGTTTGATCAAAAGCCAGATTTTACAAGGTTTTTCAACCCATTCAAATCAATTATTTTTGTCGAAAATGTCAAGTTTTGTAAGCATTTCGGCGTCTTTTTCCGAAAGCGATTGCAAAGATAGTGCCTCTCCAAGAAATATCAAATTTTTAAGCGATTTTTTTTCTTTGATTTTTCTTTTCTGGTAGCGTGGCGCAAATATAGGATAAGGTTGTTGATATTTTCAAAGGTTGGGGCTAAAAAGTTTAACGGGTTTAACCAACTGCAGGTGAATTTAGTTCCTGCGGTGTTGATTAAACCCGTTAATCTCGTTGGGGCAATCCCTTGCGGTTGCCCTTTACAACGGCAACCGCGAACCTTACAGTTTCGCATGGTGACGGCAACCGCGAGGGTTGCCGCTACGATGAATGTTTTTCTTTGTATTTGATGATTTGTCGTTTGAGGGAATCTACTGCTTGTTCTACAGCGGCTTCAAATGTTTTGCTGCCTACCTTGGCGATGAGGGTTTCGCCCGGCACATGAATGCGCACTTCTGCGATTTTTTCTCTGACCTGTCCAGTGTTTTCCAGTTTAAGCACCACCCGTGCATTGATGATGCGGTCGAAAAACTGGTCAATTTTGCTCAATTTTTTCTCGATAAAGTCTAGCAATTTGCTGTCAACTTTGAACTGTACTGCTTCAGTGTACACAACCATAAGTCAAGATTTAAAGGGTGAGACCATAAAGATCAATTCTTCATCCTTTGAAGTGGCGGGCTTTATTCCGCGCCAGATTTAGGATGAGCTTGCTGGTAAATTTTTTTCAGTCGCTCAATAGAATGGTGAGTGTAAATTTGAGTTGCGGCCAAACTTGAATGGCCCAACAACTCTTTTATTGCATTCAGATCAGCACCATGATCTGATAAGTGAGTAGCAAAAGAATGCCGCAACACGTGTGGGCTGCGTTTTTCCTGCGTGGTAATGGTACTCAGAGCCTCCTTTACAATGCGGTAGATGAGTTTGGGGTAAGCTGCTTTTCCATCTTTGGTCAGCAGGAGGGCCAACTCTGAGGTATTTGGAAAGGTCTGCTGACGCAAATCCAGGTATTGCCGCAAGAGTGTTGCCATAGCATGGGAAATGGGAATCAAACGCTCCTTGTTTCCTTTTCCCAATACTTTAATGGTAAATGCACTTAAATTCAGGTCACTGACCTTGAGGTTCAAAAGTTCGCCACGGCGCATACCAGTGAGGTAGCACAACTCAACGACCAATTGATTGCGCAATTTTTCATAATCATCGGCAGGGTCTATTGCATTGAGCATTTGTTCCAGGTATTGTTCGGGAACCACGCTGGGTAGTCTTTTTCCCAACTTGGGTAAACTCACCTGTAGCATCGGCGAGCGGGTAATCACTTGCTCCCGCTGCAAAAAACGGAAATAAGACTTGAGGGTCGACAGCTTGCGCCGAATAGAGGAAGCAGAATACTTTTGCTCCATTAGTGCGACGGCCCAGGAACGGATGTGGATGTGTTGGATAATCGCAGGTTCGACGATTTCGTATTGGCTTTGCAGAAAAACACTGAACTGCTCCAAATCAACCTTATAGGCATCAATGGTATGCACGGAAAAGCGTTTTTCGTACTGCAAATACTTCAGAAATCCTTCTACCATCATTTGTTTGGGTTGTCATCGATTCTCTTAGCGTAGAATCGAACAGTATTCTGATCTGATCTAAATTTATAAAATTAAGTGGAGAAAGTCAAGGATCGACTTAACTTTGGCTTAACATTACAAATGACGATTTCAGCTAAATCCTTGATAAATTGCCGTTTAATTTGCTTAACGATTTTTCGATTTTTTTAGAAAATTTTATGGCTCAGCAAAAAAGAGACAATCATTTCATCAAAGGGGCGGTTTACCCTGGCGGACAAAAAGCCATGCTGCTTTTTATTCAAAACAACTTGCAATACCCCTCTGAAGCGATTGCAGCGAAAATAGAAGGAACGGTAAGGATACGGTTTAGCATTGATCATACGGGGAAGGTGTTCAAAAGCCAAGTGATTGCCAGCTTGGGGCATGGCTGTGACGAGGAGGCGATCCGATTGGTACAGTTGTTGCAGTTTGAAGTACCCAAAGCGTACAAGTTAAAGGTGCAACACCACCGGACTTTGAATATCCACTTTAAGTTGCAGGTGAATCCATTACCCGCAGAAGCCCCTCCCCCACCTACTCCATTGTCGATTCAGTATACCATAAGTGGTGCAACTTCTTCAGAATCACCAACACCTAATACCAATTCATCCAACCAAGGTTACCATTATACCATTCAGTTGAAACCTTAAAATGCAGAAAGGCCACCCTTTTGCAAGAATGGCCTTTCGCGTCGTATTCAAACTTAGATCAGTCCGTCTGCGGATTAATACCCCGGATTCTGAGCCAAGCTCTTATTGGTATCAGTTTCCCGTTGTGGAATGGGCAATACCAGAAAGTTGTCACTAAAAGGTTTGGTACCTACACTAGCTCGGGTGCGTTTGAGGTCATCCAGGTTGTTCCCTTCAAAAGCCAATTCCAGGTGGCGTTCTTTCAAGATAGCAGCTAGTGTCACCGTACCTAAGGCAGCCAAGCCAGCTCTGGTACGCGTTACATTCACGTCGGCCAGTGGTGTGGCACCTACGGAGGTACCCAAACGCTGGTTGCACTCAGCACGAGTCAGGTACATTTCAGCCATACGTACGACTGGAACATCACCAAACTGATCCAAAAATTTGCGGGTAAACAAACGGTTGCTTGCAGTGGTGGTGAAGGTTTTACGCACATCACCAGCTTCATACAAGTCAGTATGTTTGGTTTGGATCCGAATGTCACCACGCCCTTGGAACGTTGCTGGCGCATAATAAGTGTTCATGCTATTGGTGCCGTCCTGATCGGAAACCGCAACGCGGAAGATCATTTCGTTGCTCTCGCCACCTGTAGCAAAAACATCAGCGAAGCTAGCTTCCAATTCACGGGCTCCAGACTGGATGACTTTATTGGCGGCATCACGGGCCAAAGCGTAGTTGCCTTGCATCAGGTATACCCGAGACAACATTGCTGAAGCAGCATCACGAGTAGCGCGAGAAGCATCATCACCAGCATCTGTAGCAGGCAACAACGTTTCTGCTTTGGTCAAATCTTCGATGACTTGTGCGTAAATGGCTTGAACACTCGCTCTTGGACGGTTGTCTTCATCGGTAACGACCCGTGTAGGAGTAGTAACCAATGGCACTCCAGGATTGGCGTTGTTGTCGCCATCACCCCAGGCTTTGCCCCATAATTTGACCAATTCGAAGTATATGATACCCCGGATAAAACGGGCTTCACCCTCTACCTGAGCGCGATCTGCTTCATCAACAATGCTCAAGGCAGACAATACGTTATTGGCGCGGTTGATGGCAGCATAGGAACTCATCCAGGTTGCCGTGGTCTGAGTATTGCCCGGTGTAACAGTTTTCCGCCAGATTTCATCCAGCGTGGTGAATGTTCCACCAAAGACAACCTCGCGGTCGTCACCAAGCAATTCGGAGGTAAACTGGAAGCCTCCAGCGAGAACGTTGCCGCTACCCAAGCCGTCATAAGCACCTGTAAGGGTTACTTTTACATCCTGAGAGGTAGCCAGTGCCAGGTTTTCGTCAATGGTCTGCGTAGGCGCGACATCCAACTTGTTGTCGCAAGCCGAAGCCCCCAAAAGGATCAGGGCAAACGGCGCTATATGTTTAAGCATTTTAAGCATTTTCATTTTTTTAAAGGTTAAAAACATTTTGCGCTGTTCCGGGAATTAGAACCCGATGTTAAAGCCAGCCAGGATTGTTCTTGGCTGAGGAGCAGTGTAAAAGTCATAACCTTGTGCAATGTTGGTTACAATGTCATCGGCGTTAACCTCTGGGTCCCAACCAATGTAGTTGGTCCAGGTAAGCAGGTTTTGTCCCGTTACAAATACCCGCAAGCTTTGGATTTTAGCCTTGCTGGTGAGTGATTTGGGGAAATTGTAGGACAAAGTTGCGTTGCGCAGACGTACAAAAGAACCATCCTGAATAAAGCGGCTGGAAGGCTGAGCACCGTTGTTGTAGAACAAACGTGCTTCTGGAATATTGGTATTGGTATTCTGAGGCGTCCAGGCATTCAGCTGATCCACGGTTTGGTTGTCTTCAAAACGAGCGTTAGCTGAAGAGAAACGACCGACCCCGTAGAAGTTGAGTTCGTTGCCGATTACAGCACTGAACAATACAGACAGCTCAAGGCCTTTGTAGCTGAAGGTATTGGTCACACCACCGATCCAATCGGGCAGTGGGCTACCTACGACTACCCGGGTTGCCTGGCTGTAAGTGCTGGTTGTTTCACGGTTGCCTTCGGTTGCATTTTTGTACCACAATGCATTACCATTAGCAGGATCTACTCCAGCGTACTCCGCAGTGAAGTAAGTACCCAAAGGCTGGCCTTCTACCGCGCGGCTCATGTTGTTCAAACCAGCTTCGATGATCTGACCTTGCAGGTCGGTAATTTCGTTTTTGTTGGCTGCAAAGTTCAAGCTGGTTCTCCAGCGGAAAGCACCTTTTACTACATCGGTGTTCAGTACGACTTCAATCCCTTGGTTAGACAGTTTACCTACGTTGCGGGTTTGGGTTCCGAAACCAGTAGAACCGGGAATGTTAACGTTCAACAACAAACCCGTGGTGTTTTTGCTGTAGAAGTCGATTTCCCCGGTGATGCGATCTTTGAACAAACCAAAGTCGATACCAGCATCGAACTGATCGGTAGTTTCCCAGCTCAAATCAGGGTTACCCAATTGTGAAGGACGCTGACCAGGAGTACCATTGTAACCAGCGTCACCTTGGAACAGACCCAATTGTGGGAAGTTACCAATTTCGGCGTTACCCGTACGGCCATAGCTGGCACGAACTTTCAAGAAGCTGATCGCCTTGATGCTGTTCAAGAAACCTTCTTCCGACACAATCCAGCCCAAAGAAGCAGCAGGGAAGAAACCATAACGGCTTTCGTTACCAAAACGGGAAGAACCATCCGTACGTACACTTACACCCACGAGGTATTTCTCAGCCAGCTTGACATTGGCACGTGCGAAGTAAGACAAGAAGCGGAAGTTGGTTTCGGTAGAGTTACCGTCTGTTTTACGAGCAGCACTGGCAATCTGGCGATAGGCGTCGGATGGGAAATCCTGGCCTTCGATGAAGTTGGTCTTCTGCTGTGATTGCTGATAAGCCATACCAGCAGTCAAATCCAGCTTAGTGCTACCAAATCCAGTATTGTAGGTAAAGTAGTTGTTCGTGTTGTAGTTTTCAACCCGGGTGAACAAGTTTTGGCCGATCCCCTGAGGAGCACCAAAGTTGCGCTGGGTTTTGCTGTTGTAGTACAGTTCTTCTTGTTGGTCCAACATGTCCAATGCAAACTCTGTGCGGAAACTCAAACCATCCAGAATGCTGATTTGGGCATAAACACTGCTCAAGTTGCGGTTGGTGTTGGTGTTATAGTAGGCATTGCCAAGGTTGATCAGCGGGTTGTAATACACCGGAATGCTGATGTCTCCCGGAGGGGTACCTACTGGCAAGCCAGTATCAGGATCGTTTGCCGGAGTCATTGGAGGCAGTGCCACGATCTGCATGGGGTTGTCAAACTGGCGGTCACCGGAAATACGTTCGTTGAACGAACGGCTCAAGCTGGTGTTGAACCCTACCTTCAACCACTTGTAAGCCTGGTGATCGACGTTGATCCGGCCAGTGATGCGATTGAGTGCGTTGCCGATCAAGATCCCTTTTTGGTCAAACCACTGGCCTGACATGTAGAAGGTGGTTTTTTCATTGCCACCTGAAATGTTCAAATCATGTTGCTGCATTGGAGCATCCTGGTAGGCAAGATCACCCCACTTGGTGTCTTCTGCCCGATTAGTGCCCAAAGTTCCCAAACTTTGTGTAACGAAGAAATCTTCCATATACGCAGTATAGGAGTCTGGATCAGAAGCGGCGAGCCCCTCGATGCGGTCAGATGCAGCGGCAGCCTGACGATACAACTTCAGGTATTGCTCGGTATTCAGGAATTCCAATTGACGGGCAGGATTGCTCTCGCCATACTGGAAGCCATAATTAACGCTGGTACGGCCAGTTTTACCACGCTTGGTGGTTACCAGTACTACGCCGTTGGCCGCACGCGCACCATAGATGGCCGCAGCAGAAGCGTCTTTCAGGATTTCGATGGATGCGATGTCTTGAGGGTTGATGTCGGAGAGTGGGTTGGTAGCTCCACCAAATGAACCCAAATCACCAGTCGTAGCAGGTATTCCATCAATCACAATCAAAGGTTCGTTGGAAGCGGATACCGAGGATTGGCCACGCACCCGAATTTGTACGGCCTGGCCCAATTTACCATTACCAGCGGTGATTTGCACCCCGGCTGCTTTGCCTTGCATGGCTTGGTCAAAGCTGGTTACTGGCATGTCTTTGATGTCCTCCGTGCGGATTTTGGCGATGTTACCCGTCAATTCCCGCTTGATGGCCGTACCATAACCCGTTACCAGTACTTCGGTAAGGTCGATACCCGGCTGCATGGGAATGGTGATGTCGGTTTGGTTGTTGACGGCTACTTCCGAGGTAGAGAAACCCGTGTAGGATACTACCAAGGTCGCATCGCCAGGCGCGCTGAGCTTGAATTTTCCATCAATGTCAGATACAGTACCGTTGGTTGTACCTTTCACCATTATGCTGGCGCCAATCAATGCTTCGCCATCCCGGTCGGTTACTTTTCCGCTGATGTTCAATTGTCCGAAGGCAACCGTAGCTCCGCAGAGCATCAGCAGTAAAGCTAGTAAATGTTGTTTCATACCAATGAATTTGATTTTATTGAATGTCAAAAAAATATACAGTCAGGTCACTTCCCATTTGGGTATTCACCTGGTATAGACATTGTGTTTAGAGCAGTAATGTTCAAGGGATAAAAAACGTTGCAAGATAATCGCTGGAAATTGGTAAACGTTTGGATCTGACTTAGGGCTGCCTGAGCATATTGACGCTGATGTACATCTGCAATTTGGCAGACAAAAAGATAAAACTCTGCAAAAATAGAAATGGAGCGCTTAAAAAGCACTCCATTTCAAAATTATTTAACAAAAGTTATCTAATCGACGACATTCACCCGGTACAAAAATGGTGAATTGTAGAATGCACCACCTGTAATGTCAGGGCTGGAGTTGGCAGCATTAAAGCTTTTTCCAGTGGTGAGCTTCATGGTTCCACGCACCTCAAACTGATCCCCTTTGGCCATTTCGGCATCGCTTAACTTCAAAGCATCCTGCATTTCTTTGCCCGTGATGGAGAGGGCTAAACGAGGATACTTCGTGGTTCCATCAGGAGTGAACGAACTGGCAGCCAGCGCCTTCAACGCAACATCAGTTTTGTTGTTGGAACCATTTGCGGCAGTTTTATCCACAAAGCGGACGACCAAATCATAAGAGGAAAATTCTGCACCGAAATTGGCAGTAACCGCCTCCAGCGTAAGGGCCAATTTAGTGCCCGCCATATTGGCTTTGCTGACGTTGAAAGTTGGAACAGGGAACTCAACGGTACGCATGTAGCCTCCCGTTTCGAAGCTGAATTCGTCCAAACGTTCAACTATTTCAGTCTCGCATGCAGTGAACGCGAATACAGAGACCAAAAAGAAGAATTTTATGATGCTTTTCATATAAACATTCGTTTTGTCTGGTTCATAAATGCAAAGGCAATGCCTTTCATCTATTTAATAAAGTTGTTGGCTGGGTTGGTATCCCAAAATACCTGAACCGTAGAATTGGTTTTTTGAACCGCATTCTTGTTTCTGGTCGTGTAAGCTTGTGGATAGTAGTAAGAGCGTACAAATGGCCCTGGATTGGGGTCCAATGCGGGTTGTTGACCGCTAGGTTTACCCGTTCTGCGGTAAAGGTTGAAAGACTCAATACCGTTGCCGAAAAGGGCTACCCAATATTCAGTCGCAATGATGTTCAATTTAGCATCATCATTGGCCGCAGCATCGTAGTCTGCCAAAACTTTATCCACGTACTTTTTCACTTCATCGGCCCAAACAAAACCTTTGCTAGATTCGAAAGTATTGATTTTGCTAGCTTCGGTTGTACCCAATGCCAGGCTGCGTACATCCGCCATTGATTTTTCAATCGCGGACTTCAACAATGCTTTCGCATCACCGCCAGTGCCCAATACCAACGCCGATTCAGCCAGCATAAAGTCAACGAAAGAGCGCATCATGATCGGGTGAATACCTGCACCACCAGCACCAGCACCTAAGGAAACCCCACGGCCAGCATCATCGTCGAACAAGCCTCCAGCAGGATAAATCCCCCAGGCAGTACGCAACAAACCATCTGGTGGAATACCTTCGTTGTTCAGGTGATCACGTCCCCAGTACCCAACCGTAGTTGGCAAGCAGTATACATCATTCTCACCGTAGTGGCCGGGCTTTTGGTTGGTGATACAACGCAGTTGGTTAACGTCCGTTGGGTTTTTGATGGTTTGACGGTAGAAGTAGTACCGAACCCGTGGATCAGGGAAACCTTTGGAGTTGTACAATTGCCCCATGTAAGAGTTCGATTGGTAGTCGCCACCACCTGTAGGGCCATACTGTCCACCATAACGTGGGTGACGCGTGTCTGGGTTGGTCAGGTTGGTACCATACTTGAACTGAAAGTTCTGAGCAGCCGTAGAGATCAATTTGTTTTCCGTTACCAGCGCGCTGATCGCGGAAGTTGATCCGGCCTTGTTCACCAGACGCAAGTTCAGGTGATACTTCAATTTCAAGGTATTAGCCAGGCGAATCCAACTGTCCGTGCTTCCGCCATAAAACAGATCGCTTGTGGCACCGGATTTTGACTTGGCATTGAAGTTCTCAATTGCCTTGTTCAAGTCTGCCAAAGCCGCAGCATAAACGTCAGCACCCTTGTCCACCCCTGGGTTAAAATTATTGGGGTCGATGGCTTGAGAATAAGGTACATCGCCATAAGCATCTACCAAACTCATCAACACCATGGCGCGAATGGTACGCCCGATACCTGCGTGAACGAATAATTCAGACGCTTCAGCCAATGGAATCAAGGCTTTCACGTCCGACATGATGTCAGAATAAGAGCTGTTCCATGGGCCGTTGTTACCTGGAGTAACTGCGTTGTCATAAATGGCCGCACCCTGGTTCAACATCCGGGTCAAGCGCATACCTGGGTCACTGAAAGCATTGAAGTTTCCAGAGTAAGCCAGCTCAACGCGGTTGAGGATAAAATTGACATCGGCATTGTTCACTGTTACTGCGTTGGGGTTGTCCAACAAGTCCAGCTCACAAGAACCCATGAGGGTCACTGCCAATACCAAAAACAATATCTTGATATTACGAATCATCATTTTGTTTTTTTAGAACGACTAAATAGAGGTTTTGACACCCCAATTTTAGAAGGTCAATTTCAAGGTACCACCAATTCTTCTGGCGCTAGGACCAGTCAAAAATTCGAAGCCCAAACCATTACCTACACCCAAGCCCAGGTTGTCTGTATCAAAGTTCAAGCCTGGAGGGAAGTCCAGCGCTTTGTACCACAAGTTGGTACCAGAAACAGCCAGAGACAATGTTTTGAATGGCGTTTTAGCCAACATTTTTTGTGGCAAGCTGTAAGTCAGCGAAACCTCCTGCAAACGAATGGTAGAGCCATTGTAGATACGGCCTTCGTCACCAAAGAAGTACAGGTTGTTAAAGGCTACACCGGCAGCAGTATTCTGAATATCGTTGGGCGTACCATCCGCTTTTACCCCTGGGAAGAGGAAAGTCTGGGCGCGGTCATAACCAACACTCAAACCGGTATCTTCGGTCAAACCACGACCCATCAAAGCACCTGCAGTCGAGCTATACATGGCACCACCGTGGCGGTAGCTGATCATAAAGTCGAAGCTGAAACCTTTGTAGTTGATGCCGTTGATCAAGCTGGTGTTGAAGGCTGGGTTTGGATCGCCCAGAACCACTGGAGAAGCAGTAGTCAACAAGTTACCCGATGCATCCACCAATACCTGTCCAGCGTCGTTGCGGCGGTAGCCCGTACCTTTGATGATGTTGAAAGGTTTGCCTACAATTGCATAGTTACCCAAAGCGGCACCAAAACCAGTGATCTGTACTTCTTGCAAAGTTCCACCCAAGTCCAGTACTTCAGGCGTGTTGCGGCTGTAGGTCAGGGTGATGTCCCAGTTGAGGTCCTTGGTTTTGATTGGCGTAATGGTTGCAGCCAATTCAATACCCTGGTTGCGGATTTTACCAATGTTGATGGTCGTAGACGTGTAACCAGTAGCTGGATCCAATGGCGAGTTGGTGATCAGGTCACGGGTATCGCGACGGTATACAGTCAGGTCAAAGCTCAAACGGTTGTTGAACATTTTGGCTTCGATACCACCCTCGTATTCAGTGTGCAACTCAGGCTTGAGGTTCGGGTTACCCAAAAAGTCACTCACCGCGTGGCTTTGTACTGCTGCGCCAGCAGTATTCAACCAAGCTCTGGCGGACTGGCCAAGCGTGTTACGCGTTTGGTAAGGGTTGGGGAAACCAGCCGAAGTACCTACACCCGCACGGATTTTCAAGAAATTGAGGAATCCACCGTCCAATCCAGAGAAAGCAGAGGTAGGAATGAAAGACAAACTAGTCGATGGGTAGAAAATACGACGATTTTCTGGTTCTACGGTAGAAGTCCAGTCATTGCGACCAGCAAAGTTCAAGTACAGGAAGTTGCTGTAATCAACCGTAACTTCGCCGAAAACACCCATACGGGTTTGTTCGGTAAGAAAGTCGAAAGCTACGTTGTCGATGAAGTTGCTGTGGCGATAGAGGTTGCGCGCCAATTGGTTTTGGCTATTTGCACCATCTTCTTTGTATACGTCATTACGCAAGTTACCACCTACGCGGGCAGAAACATTCAGTTTTGCACCGATCGGCTTGGTAGCCGACAAGATCACCGAGTTGTCCCAGATGGTATTGGTGATGTTGCGGGTCAGATAAGAACCATTAGGCAAGAAGGCACCACCACCTTTGTTGAAGCGGTATTCCTGGTCTTCGGTGTACGTATCCAAACCTACTTTGTACAGCAGGTTCACGTCCTTGGCAATTTCAAAATTGAAGGTAGTTGCCGAGAAGATACGGTTTACAATACCCGTAGTTTGGTAGTTTTTCAACACCCAACGTGGGTTAGGAATGTCGTTACCACTGCGGAAATACACGGTACTTCCATCCACTGGGCTTTCAAATGGCCAGCCCATCAAGTCAACCTGACGAGGAGTATACATTACGTTGCCCAATACAGAAGGGAAGTCCAAGGCGTTGTTACCTGTACCCCCACTCAAAGGTGGAGAGTATTGGTCGGTATTGGCAAAAGTAAAGGAGGTATTAACCGATAGTTTTTTGCTCAATTTGGCATTCAGACCCAAACCCAGGTTCAACTTCTTCAAGCCGTTTTCTGGAATGTAACCTTCTTCGTTGAGGTAACCTGCGGAAACGTTGTAGCTTACAGCTTCACTACCACCGGATACATTCAAGGAAGTGTTGTAAATTTTCCCGGTACGGAAGAAGTCCTTCACGTTGTTCGGGAAAACTTCCATTTTGTATGCACCCAGAGAAGCCACATAATCGGCCATAGCACCTCTCAAAGCTGCGTTGGACAAAAAGGCGTAAGGGTGCTGGGTCAGGGCCGCGTTGGTGTTTTGCGAAGGGTAGAGTCTTGCTTCATCCAGGGTTGGTCCCCAGTTGCTGAAGAAGTAACCCAGGTTCTGCTGGAAACCACCTACATAATCGTTTTGGTAACGAGGTAGGTGAGCAGTGTTGGTAAAGTAAGACTGCGTCAGGCTGAATTCAGCTTTGCGCGTTTTTTTGCTACCACTTTTGGTCGTGATCAGGATTACCCCGTTCCGGCCTTGGTCACCATACGTTACCGTTGCCGCCAAACCCTTCAATACACTGATGCTCTCAATGTTGTTGGGATCCAAGTCCAAAAAGCGACTGGAAGCCGATTGACCACCACCAGTAAAGCCACCCCGTGAGTTGGTATTGGAGTTAAAAGGCACCCCATCCACTACGAACAAAGGCTGAACCGAACCAGTAATGGAAGAATAACCCCGGATGGTGATGTTGGTACCGGTACCAGATACCCCGGAAGTAGAGGTGATGTTTACCCCAGGTACTTTTCCTTGGAGTACCCGGCCTACGTCGGCTTGTGGACGGTCTTGCAACAATTCTTCGCCCACAGTGGATACTGCGTAACCCAAGGCTTTTTTCTCCCGACGGATACCCTGTGCAGTTACAACCACTTCGCCCAATTGAGAGGCGCTTTCTTCCAGCATTACATCGATGATGTTGGAGGTTCCAAGGGTGATTTCTTGGGTAGAATAACCGGTATAACTTACCACAAGGGTAGTTGCACCATCAGGAGCGTTTAAGGAGTAGGTCCCGTCTACATCCGTCACGCTACCACTGCTTGTTCCTTTCACAAGGATACTGGCACCGATGAGCGGGCCGCCACTTTTGTCAGTCACTTTGCCGGTAATAGCCCTTTGTGCTACAGCTGACGCCATAGCGAAGACCACCAGCGCAAGCGCTAGTAAGTGTTTTTTCATACTAATCCGATTTTATCTGTTTAAGAAACTAATCCTAACTCAAAATTAAGCCAATGTTTAAAATTGCAATAACTATTTCTAAATTTTTTAACAATGGCAGAATAAATGCGTAAAACAGTGTTGATAAAGCAGGTATTTTTTCCAGATTTTTATTTGGGAATGTCGAAATGAAGTTGAAACGAAATTGGGAAATTCCAATCTCGCAGAATGTTATTGCAATTGGTAAACGAAGCAACCTAAAAATTCGCTGCTTATTATAGTTAACAATGGTTTGAAGAAATGACAAATAGCCGACATTTTAGAATCCCTTTTTGTTAACTCTGCCTTGCATTTGAAATTTCGGGGACTATTTTGCCTGCTTCAGGATCTCCTCTACTGTCTTTGCATTGGCGTTCTTCCCAATGATCTTACCCCTTGGGTCCACCAAAATATTGAAGGGAATGCTGTCGATTTTATAGACATTGACCGCCTGACTCGCCCAGCCCTTCAAATCTGCTACCACGGGCCAGGGGTATTGTTGGTTTTGTAGGGTGGCTTTCAACATAGCGGGGTCTTCATCCAGTGAAAAAGCCAGCATCTTGAAGCCAGTATTCCGATACTTTTGATACAATGCTCTTTTTTCTTCCAATTGTACCAAACAGGGCGCGCAGTAGCTCGACCAAAATTCGAGCAAATAATATTCCCCCTTCCATTGGGCAGGGCTTTGGATCTGGCCCTTTTGGTCCACAAAACTGGCGCTGGGCAGGCTGTCTCCGATTTCGTATTCTACCTCAAATAGGGCTAAATAATCTTTGGTCTTTTGAATAAAACTGGCCAATTGAGGGTTTTGCTTCAAACGTTTTTCCAGGCGGGTAATGAATGCCTTGTGCCCAGCTCGGTCATTGCCAAAATCCAGCTGCTGGGTGATGAACAAGGCCGCCAAGGGGCTAGTGGTGGTATCAGCGAACTGAAAGTAGTTGTCCATCACTTGTTGCCTCAATACTATGGCTGCGGCCCGTAAAGCAGATTCATCGCCAATCTGGTTGCTGATTTTATTGTTCAAGATTGTTAAACTATCCTGAAGAGGATTTTGGATTTGCTGGAGGCTTTGTAGTGCCGTAGAGCCCCTTGAACCTGTTGTGGTATATGCCCGAGGGTTGACACCGTCAATGCTGGTTTGAATGCTCGCCACATCGGCGATAAAATACAAGGTGCTGCGCAAATTGGGGATGCTGAGTTGATACAATGTTTCAGTCCAGGGCACCTGATCCGTTAACGAAAATTGGGCATCAAGCTGGTTGTTCTGGAAAGAATCGACCAAAGCGGGGGCTTGATTGTCGGAAAGGCGGTACAAATAAAAGGTGCAGGGCTGGGCGTTGCGTAGGGAAATCTGGAGTTGGAAGTTTTGGGGTTTGGGGGTGCAGGAAGTGAGGAAGAGGAGGAGGAGTGGAAAAAAAATCGATGCAGTCCGCCAGAAGGTTTCCAGCCCCCTTGGGGGCGAAATATGGGTAGAAAACGGAAATTC
>JAIXOO010000331.1 GCA_027486765.1 Saprospiraceae bacterium | reverse complement strand
GTGCAAAATGGGCTGAACCGGATCAATCCAAGCCGGGTGGGGTACGATGGGGTGCGGAATGCGACGTATGTGGTGTACGATGGTAGCGGGGTAGTGCCGGTGCTGGGGGTGCAGTTGGATTTTTGATGCAAAGATTACTTGTTTTCATCAAGGCACTCTCCTCGTAGCCCCCCATCCATGATTCTTCCAGAACGCGCATCAAAAAAAATTCCCCTATCTTTCGCGCCAATACCAACGTAAACAAACAATGAAACAGCTCACTTATCTCTTGCTGCTGCTCAGCACAGTTGCCCAATTTACTTTTGCTCAAAGCCCCATTCCCGCACTCCGCAAGCAAGGCGATGTCACCCAATTCATCGTCGGGGGCAAACCCTTCATGATGCTGGGCGGCGAACTCGGGAACTCCTCCGCCTCTACAATTCAGAACATGCAGCCCATTTGGCCCAAACTCAAGGCCATGCACCTCAACACGGTGCTCATCCCGGTGTATTGGGAACTGCTCGAACCCCAGGAAGGAAAATACGACTTCACATTGCTCCGTGAGCTGATCAACGATGCCCGCAAAAACGAGCTCAAAATTGTTTTCCTCTGGTTTGGCTCTTGGAAAAACAGCATGTCGAGCCACGCTCCGGCCTGGGTCAAACTCAATCAAGACAAGTACCCTCGGGTGAAGGACAATACTGGCCGCAGCCAGGAAATCCTGAGCTCCTTCAGCGAAAACAACCTACAAGCCGACCTGCGGGCTTTTGAACAACTGATGGGCTTCATCAAGTCATATGATGGAACGCAGCACACCGTCATCATGGTGCAGGTAGAAAATGAGATCGGGATGTTGCCCTCGGCCCGGGATCATCACCCCTTGGCCAATGCGGTTTTTCAAAAGCCAGTACCCAGTGAATTGATCAAATACTTGCAGCAAAACAAGGAGAAACTCGTTCCCGAATTCCTACAGATTTGGAAGAACAACGGTTACAAAACCACTGGCAACTGGGAAGAAGTATTTGGCAAAGGACTGCACACCGACGAGATTTTTATGGCTTGGTACTATGCCCTTTTTGCCAATAAAATCACCGCAGCAGGCAAAAAGATATACCCATTGCCCATGTTTGTCAATGCAGCCCTGAACCGCCCGGGCCGTGAACCGGGCAATTACCCCAGCGCTGGGCCCCTACCCCATTTGATGGACGTGTGGAAAGCGGCAGGCCCGGCCATTGATTTCCTGGCTCCGGATTTTTACAACCCAGATTTTAAACACTGGAATGACTTGTACACCCGTCAAGGTGATCCTTTGTTCGTTCCCGAACATCGTTTTGACCCAACGGTGGCGGCCAAGGCCATTTACGCCATTGGGCATTACAACGCGCTGGGCTTCTCACCCTTTTCCATTGAGTCCACCGAAAAACCCAGTGAAGAGGGTTTGGGCAAAATGTACCAATTGCTCGAATCGCTCAGTCCACTGATCACTAGCAACCAGGGAAAGGGCAAAATTGAGGGGGTGCTTTTGGACAAAACCAATTCCGAAACGATTGTGCGTTTGGGTAAATATGAATTTACGTTCAAACACGAGTTTACACTGGGCTGGTCGCCCGGTGCATCTGCTGCGGATTGGCCGATGGCGGGTGCGATGCTGATCCAAACGGGGGAGGATGAGTTTTATTTGGCGGGAACGGGTGTTGTTGCCACCTTCAAACCAGTTTCTGATCCTGCCCTCAATATTGGCATTTTAAAAGTGGATGAAGGGGCTTTCGAGCAGAATCAATGGAAAGTGCTGCGGCATCTGAACGGGGATCAAACGCACCAGGGGCGGCATGTGCGGATTCCGTATGGGCAGTACGGGGTGCAACGGGTGGAGTTGTATGGGTATAGGTAAATGCTGCGGTGATTTCATCATCAGAGGCTGAGTTGTACGCATGACAAATATTGTCGTGCGCACAACTCAGCATGAGCTTGACCTGGTGTCCCGATGGGTGCGCCGGATCAAAAGACGCTGGCGGAGCGGGGAGCCAAATGAGACGGAACTATCTATTTTGACTTTACTGATGACATTTCGACTAATGTTGAATCGTTACTGTGCCCGTCTCCACCATTTTCCACTTCTATTGAGACCCATTCCCCAGTTTTGAGTACAACTTCAAATTCATTATAAATTGTTTTTTCGAGTAAAGTGTTGCTTAGTACTTTCTTAAATACCGTAGCATATTGTTTTCCTTGATCTTTGGACGTTGAAATGGCATTCGTGTAAATTTCTACATTCACTTTTGTCCCTTGTAAATCGACAAGTTTCCATAAAGTATTGAATGTGTAGGTGCCATCTGTAGATGCAGTGAACCTCGCTTTGGTGCTTTGATTGCTCTCTGAGCCTGGATGAAAAATAAATGCCCCATCAGTTTTGGGCGGATAAGTAATAGACTCAACATCAGTTATTGGAGTTATAGAGGTGTTTTGGGCTATCGACCACCAGCCATCCCCGGTTTTAAAGTTCCTTGTTATTGCGTCTTCTTTTTTTTCTTGTTCAAATTTCGTGAAAGAATCGCCCGGACCTCCATATCCATAAGCCCAATTTCCGCTTTTAACTGTAATGTCGGGCACAATTGGTTTTGGGGTACTTGTCCAAATTTCCTGATCATCCTGACCAACTATTACCAGCCGGCCATCATCGGTCAAAACTAATTTTTTGCAACTACTTATTTTATTATACATAGAGTCCTTAGCACCAAATGTAGCACACCAATGCCGGTTTTTCTCTAAGCTTAAAAAACAGATGTTGCAATCATAACCAAACTTGAAGGAGGTTTTATTTTCCCAATTACTATCTACTCCTTTGGGGGTTTCCCAAATCTCCCTTGATTCGGTCACTACAGTCTTACCTCCGCATTCAGTTGTCGCTAGTATTTTTTCAATAACCATTCTTCCATCAGAAGTAATGCGCATGTGGTATTCCCCATTGCCGGAAATCATTTTCTCCCCAGGTTTTAGTCTTATATCTCCTGTAGCAGGCTTCATAATTTCTTTGGTGTATTTCACTTCATCTTTAATATAGTGGGAATTGTCACACGTCGGATTGCAATCCGTAAAAGAGGCACCGAAAAAGAAGAAGCATGCATTTTCAGGTACGGTGTATTCAAAAACAATGGAAGTGGCTTTTCCCGTGATACCCACAATAGCTACACCTTCTTCGCCTGTAACCGTCATGCCATCTGCTGATATTTCAACAACACCCTGGCTTCCAAGCAATTTTACTGGGGAAGAAAATCTTATTGGCACTTTTAATCCTTTACTACCGATAGAGCTAAAGTAGAGAACCGGGTTATCTACAGGGCTGGAGAAGGTTATGGTATTCTTGGTAATTTCAGTATTCTTTATTTGTACTGCGGTACTTAGTTTAGTAATTTCATCTGCGTTGAAAACCGCCGATCCGTCCTGTAGGTTTGATGCTCTAGGATAGTTAGCCTGCATAGACAGCTTGGTCCCTTTGAGACTTGGATCAATTGTATTATCTGGCTTTGAAAAATCAGCCAGCTGAATCACTTTATCGGAAGTATAGGTGTAGTTTATGCCCTTGATTATTCCGGTTGCCTGCTTATTGTTACTACCTACTTTAGGTGCATCAGAAAAAAAGAAACTGGTTTCGCAATTGGCTTGCAGTTGGGGTACTTCGATATCGAATTTGCTTTCGCACCCCCTGCTATCTTTTGCGATTACCTTGTAAGTATCCGCCGATAACCCCGCTTTTTTGGGGTCACTCTGAAATCCTCCAGCTGAGAAAGAATAAGAAAATGGCGAATTTCCTCCAGTCATTTTCATTTGGATTTCTCCATCTTTTTTACCTGCTCCAGATTCAGATTTGACTGTAAACGGATTTATTTTATGTACACTGGCAGATGTTATCTTTACTTTTTGCTCATTGAAGGCCGCGCCAGTAGATGCGGTGAAGCCCCAAAAAACGAGATTGTTGCCATTAAAAAAAGTATTGATAATATCTTCACCATCAATCACAGTTACATCACTCATTCCACCTCCGCTTAGCGGAACAAAAGATAAAATAAGTTTTTTTGTAATGGCGGTCCATCTGATCTTTACATCAAAATATTCACCTGTTTCATAGTTATTAATAGGTTTAAACACACTTTTGTCCTTGTTATAGTCGCCCTTGTGGTTAACAACCCCGTTTTTCATGACACTGATATGGTCTGGCTGAGGATCACCATTCTCAGCAGCATTCTGATAAGTATCAAACTCAATTGCCAATGAAGGAGTGATACTTTGATAGCCCAAACCACCTCCAGGGCTGCCTGCTCCAGTGCAATTGGGTTGCAGTACAAATGCAATTCCATCGGCGCCTCCATCATCCGTCCCAAAATATAGCTTTGCCTCAACGGTAAAATCCTGTTTCAGATCGATATAGGATGGACTCCATATGGCCCCCATTTGATTGGCATTGGCTTCCGTTAGACGATATTCCTTCTCTGCTAATTTGGTGGCTTTACTCACTAGCACCATCTCCTGTGCAATACCTGCAATGCTGCAACAAGTCACCATGGACAAGGTCAAGAAAAAAGCGGATAGCCGCCACTTGTTTTTTGTGTTAAAAGGTGTCTTTTTCATTTTATTAATTTTCTCTATATTGCCTACTCTTTGATAGGATTTTCGGCTTCCTCCCGGTTTTCAACAAAAAATCGTTTGCCAGAACCAACGGGGCAAAAGTGAGGCACCCCAAGTGACATTTTCCGTCAATCGTGTAGCATTTTCCGTCAAAATGAGGGTAAAAAGGGCAAAAACACCCGGTACCGGCCAGCTGCATCCAAAAATCACTCATCCAACAACTCCGACGGCAACTTTCCGAAGCGCTGCCGGAAACTCCGGGAAAAAGAGCGGGTATCATCGTAGCCCACTTTCGAAGCCACTTGTGCGATGGAGCTGTACCTGCGGTTTTCGAGCAGGCGGCGGGCTTCGTTGAGGCGCACTTCCTGCAAGTACTGAATCGGCGAAAGTCCCGTCAGGCGTTTCAACTGGCGCAGCAGGGTGGATTCGCTCATGGCGAAGTGGTAGGCCAAGGTGGATACACTGAGGGTGTCGTCGGCCAGATGTTGCCCGACGTAGCTTTCGAAGCCCTCCAGCCACTCCTGGTCGGGCAGCGAGCGCAACGGGGCTGCGGTTGGTGGCTCCGGTTCATCAGCGACTGCTGTGCGGCGGGCGGTCTGGTTTTTCAACAGATTTTCGATGCGCGCCAGCAGTTCCTCCTCGTCGAAGGGTTTGAGCAAATAATCGTCCACACCGATGCGCAAGGCTTTCAGTTTGTCCTGTATATCCGCCCGGGCGGTGAGCATGATGACCGGGATGTTCCGGGTGGAGTCGTTGGACTTGAGTTTTTCGAGCAATTGGTAGCCGTCCATGACGGGCATCATGAGGTCTGAAAGGATCAGGTCGGGGTTGAATGATGAATGATGAGTGATGAATGATGAATTTTGCGCGCGGCGTTTTTTCTTATTCATCATTCCTAATTCATCATTCATCATGGATAAGGCTGCCTGACCGTGCTCAGCGCTGAAGACCTGGTATTTTTCCGACAAGATCAAGCGGATGTACTCCTGAAGTTCAGGGTTATCTTCCACCACGAGGATGGTTGGCTTGGTCGAACCGGAAGTTTCGGTTGACGCGAGAGC
>JAIXOO010000097.1 GCA_027486765.1 Saprospiraceae bacterium | reverse complement strand
ATGCTGGTGGCTACTTACGCAGAGCCTTTTGCGAAGGATATTTTCCAGGGCGATGCGGACAACTATTACAAGGTGGCCTTCAACCGGGCCTTGAGCCAAATCGATCCAGCTGCTTATGCGGACCAACGCATCGTCATCAAAGGTTGTAGCGACAAACCGGTACCACCTGCCGCGTATCTGGAACTGACTCGTCTGCTTAAGCCGCACGTACTGAGCATAATGTACGGGGAGCCCTGCTCTACAGTGCCCATTTATAAGCGGAAAGCTTAAACCGAATTCATCA
This sequence comes from Saprospiraceae bacterium, assembly GCA_027486765.1. GTDB lineage: Bacteria > Bacteroidota > Bacteroidia > Chitinophagales > Saprospiraceae > Haliscomenobacter. The sequence goes on along the minus strand of JAIXOO010000097.1, from coordinate 2,986 downwards.
TAGATATGGAGCTGTGGCCGAGGCTGCAATTTTTTGTATCTTTGAGCCCATCCTCTGGACATTTTGCTCGGAGGACTTCAATACTTTTCGACTATGCAAAAGGGACTTCGCATCTACGTCGCGGTAGCAGCCGCACTTTTCACCATTGCACTTTTGAGTTCTTATAGCGGTTTGCGTTCGGGCAGCAACGGGGGTGACAATGACAGTTTGCCGCAGGTAATCAAAAGTGTGAACCTCAACCGCAAGTTCGATTTTGCAGGCGAAGCAGTGCCTAGCGAAAGTTTTGATGTGCGCGAACGGCTGGAAAAAGAACTACTGATCAACTCCTACCTGCACGCCAACACCCTGATCAACATCAAACGTACCGCACGGTATTTCCCTCTGATCGAAAAAGTACTGGCAGAAAATGACCTGCCCAACGATTTGAAATATTTCCCGGTCATCGAAAGCAACCTCAGCAACGCCACCTCTTCGGCGGGCGCCAAGGGGCTCTGGCAGTTCATGAAAAGCTCCGCCGATTATTATGGCTTGGAAGTGAATGAAGAAGTGGACGAACGTTACCACGTAGAAAAGTCGACGCGGGCGGGGATCAAATACCTGAAAGACCTGAAAAAACGCTTTGGTTCCTGGGCACTGGTTGCGGCAGCCTACAACATGGGGCCAACCCGTTTGGCCAGCGACATCAAACTCCAACGTGCCGAGTCTTATTACGAGCTCAACCTGCCCGACGAAACCTTGCGGTATTTCTTTCGCCTCATTGCGGTCAAGGACATTTTTGAAAACCCACAGCAATACGGGTTTTACCTTGATAACGACAACTACCCTCCTCTGGATAATTATAAAATTGTAGAAGTCAAAACGCCCATTTTGAGCCTGGGCGACTTTGCCAAAGAACACAATACTACCTATCGGATGCTCAAGATTTACAACCCCTGGTTGATTGATTCAAAATTGAGCAATAAGGTAGGGAAGGTGTATGAAATCAAAATCCCGAAGGGGCAATAAAAAAATAAGTGTCCATTTTGCCCCGCAACCAAGTAAGCAACGAAAAAATTGCACAATGAATATATCTTGCCTCCGCATGAAATATTCATACCGCGATGAAAAAATTCTTTTTGCTTTTACCGCTATTCTTTGCCCTGATTTTCACTGGCATCGCCCAGGAAACCTTTACCAATCCCTTATTGCCCTCTGGTGCCGACCCTTACAGCTTTTACAAAGACGGCTATTACTATTATACCCATACCATGGGCAATCGATTGGGCATTTGGAAAACCAAAAACCTGGCTAGCCTCAAAACAGCTCAGGCAAAAATCATTTGGACCCCACCCACAGGCACCCTGTATTCCAAGGAAATATGGGCTCCGGAGATCCATTTTATCCAAGGCAAGTGGTACATGTACTTTGCCGCTGACGACGGCGACAACAACCATCACCGAATGTATGTGTTGGAAAACGCCTCCTCTGACCCCATGCAAGGCAACTGGGATTTCAAAGAAAAAGTAGCCGATGCCACAGACAAATGGGCCATTGACGGCGATGTTTTTGAGCACAATGGCCAATTGTACATGATTTGGTCGGGCTGGGAAGGGGATGTCAACGTGCAGCAAAACATTTACATCGCCAAAATGAAAAACCCCTGGACGATTGAAGGGCCAAGGGTCATGCTATCCGGTTCGGACTTCGACTGGGAAAAACACGGCGATTTGCCAGGCAACCCCAGCCATGTCAATGTCAACGAAGGGCCGCAAATTTTGAAGCATGAGGATAAGCTGTTCATCATATATTCTGCTAGTGGGTGTTGGACCGATTTTTATGCATTGGGCATGTTGAGTGCGGATAAAAACGCGGACTTACTCAATACCAAAAGCTGGACCAAATCCCCTCAGCCTCTTTTTAAAGCTTCCTCCGAAAATGGAGTGTATGCCCCCGGCCACAATTCATTCTTCAAATCGCCCGATGGCAAGGAAGACTGGATTTTGTACCATGCCAATTCAAAACCAGGGCAAGGCTGTGGCACTTTTCGTTCGCCGAGAATGCAAAAATTCAGCTGGAATGCCGATGGCACCCCCAACTTTGGCAGCCCGGTAAAAGAGCAGGAGGTACTGGCCATACCCTCGGGACAAACCCGCAGCAGGACGAAGGCGAAATTGCCTAAAAATCCCATTTTTGAAGGCTGGTATGCCGACCCGGAAGGCGTGATTTTGGACAACAAATACTGGGTATTCCCCACTTTTTCAGCAAAATACAAAGCCCAGGTTTTTCTGGACGCTTTTTCCTCCAAAGACCTCGTGAACTGGAAAAAGCACCCCAGGATTGTTGATACCAGCGCGATCAAATGGGCCAATATGGCCATGTGGGCACCCTCGATTGTAGAAAAGGACCAGCAATATTTTCTGTTTTTTTCAGCCAATGACATCCAAAGCGCCGAAAGGAACAAGGTGAAAGACGATACCATGGGTGGCATTGGGATTGCAGTGGCCAATCGGCCCGAAGGCCCCTACCGTGATTATTTGGGCAAACCACTGATCAATCATTTTTACAATAAGGCTCAGCCCATTGATCAGTTTGTTTTTCAAGACAAAGACCTACAGTACTACATCATTTACGGTGGCTGGGGGCATTGTAACATCGGCAAACTCAATGCTAATTTCACGGCTTTGACGCCCTTTCCGAACGGCGATTTGGTCAAAGAAATCACGCCAGAGGGTTATGTAGAAGGGCCAACGATGTTCATCCGCAATGGAAAATATTACCTCATGTGGTCGGAAGGTGGTTGGACCAATGGCACCTACAAAGTAGCCTATGCGGTTGCGGATGGGGTAATGGGGCCTTTCAAAAAAATCGGCACGATTTTAAAAGCCGATGAAAACATCGCTACCGGGGCCGGGCATCATTCCGTCATCAATGTTCCGAATACCGATGAGTGGTACATGGTTTACCACCGCCGCCCGATCCCAAATTTTGATCGAGACCATCGGGTGGT
>JAIXOO010000162.1 GCA_027486765.1 Saprospiraceae bacterium | reverse complement strand
CGCGTTACGCCGCCGCCACCGCTGCCATCAGCCAGGTTGACCCGGGTCATAAAGGTGAAGGAGGCGTGTTTGTCGGTTTTGGGATAATCCATCAAGGCGGTTACCAAATCCATGGCATCGCGGCCATCCTTCCAATAATTGAGATCACCCGTGGCAAAGATGCGATTGGGGCCAACGGAACCGGTGATGGTATGCAAGGCCGTGATCAAGTGCACGAACAAGTCGCCAGCTACTCCGGTGCCGTATTCTTTAAAATTCCGCCAGCGGAAAAAACGTACCGCATCAAATGAACGTTTGGGCGCATCGCCCAGGAAACGATCCCAGTCGATGGCTTTGGCGTCAACGTCAAAAGGCATGGTGTAATTCCAGGCACCGAGCGCGTCACAGCGATCCATAGCGGCTTCCACGTAATTAATTTCACCAATCAAACCCTTTTCGTACCATTCCCGGGCTTTGTGAATCCCGGCGGAACTGGCGCGTTGGCTACCTACTTGGAAGGTTTTTCCACTCTTTTTCGCTGCCGCAATCACCGCCGCGCCTTCCTCGATGTGATGCACCATGGGTTTTTCGCAGTACACGTGTTTGCCTGCATTGAGCGCGTCGATGGAGATACGGTCATGCCAATGGTCGGGGGTACAAATGAGTACGGCATCAATGTCTTTGAGTTGCAGGATTTCGCGGTAATCGCGGGTGGTGTAAATTTGATTGCCCCATTTTTCTTTGGCCCGAGTCAGGCGATCATCGTAAAGGTCACATACTGCGGCCAATTCGGTGCCGGGCACTTTTAAAGCCGTATCGGTATCAAAATGGCCAATGATGCCACAACCAATCAGCCCGATGCGGATGTTATCGAGGGAAGAAACGGGTTTGGCGTAGGGTTCCAGGATGCGGGTGGAGGATTGTCCTTTGGCAAAAGTTTGCTGGGACACTCCAGTGAGCAGCGTGGTGGCCGCTGCGGCTTTTTTCAAAAACTTGCGACGATTGGTAGACATAGACGATGCTGATTTTTACACAATTTAAACAAATAAGCGGGTGAATTCCAACGGGCGTAGCAAACAATTCATTTGCTTTTTTGTCTTAAAAAATTACATTTGTACAAAATCTAAACATCGAAGTACCCCTTGGTGTTATTTTCGCATCATGATCAAGTTACTTACTTTTCTTCTGGTATTCTTTGTTAACATTTGCCTGCTCAGCGGGCAAAACGACTGGCGCATCGCGGGTAAATCTGTTCCTGCCCTCCAGCAAAAAGTCACCACTGCTCCTACCCTATCTTTTTGGAACCGAACGCCTCTTGTCGCTGTTACAGACAAGCAAAAACGCCAAAACTTTACTTCAGCCGCCAGCTTTCCGCAATGGTATTCCGTAGATCAGCTTCCTTTTTTTTGCAAAATGGAAGTCAAGATGGAAAAGGCCATTAAATTTCCGGTGAAAGTCCGCTTGGGCGAAGTACAGTATGTCGAAAAAATGGAAGGTAAACCTTATTATTAATGCCAAAGCCGCTCGGTCACAAATCTTATGGCTCTATCCCGCACTTACCTGGTTCAAGACTGGGCAGCGGGGATCATCATTGCCCTGATGGCCAGGCCCGAATCGCTACTGAACAAACCCGCGATGCCAAAGACCTGGTGATCGTCCAGGAAAAACTCGACGGATCTAATGTGGGCATTGCCAAATTGCACGGCGAAATCATTCCGTTGGTTCGCTCCGGGCATCACGCCTCCTCTTCGCCTTACGAGCAGCACCATCATTTTGCTACCTGGGTGCAAGAACGCCACAAACTATTCGATGCTGTTTTATTGGAAGGTGAACGCCTCTGTGGCGAGTGGCTGTTGCAAGCGCATGGCACCCGTTACAATTTGCAAGACCGCGAACCCTTTGTCGCTTTCGATCTGCTGTACAATCGGCATGAAAGGGTAGTTTTCGCTGAGTTTCAAAACAGACTGGCCTCTAGTGAGATTGCCATTGTCCCAACCGTATATGTCGGCGTACAAGCTTTGTCCATTCAGGCAGCCATGCAGCTCTTGGTTGAAAGTCATTACGGTGCCATGGATCCAGTTGAGGGTGCCATTTGGCGCATTGAGCGGGAAGGTAAAGTTGAATTTTTGGTCAAATACGTCCGCCCTGATAAAGTGGATGGCATTTATTTACCCGAAGTGACTGGCAATGGACGCACCATTTGGAACCATGCTACATTGAGTTTCTAGTCGCCAAATTTTTCTATAAAAAAGTCCTCATCCTGCATAGTCTTGCTTTACGCCAAAAGCAACAGAGCGTTTTTTGCTAAAATCCAAGTAGCATTTTGTATAAATTTTGCAAATTGTCGAAAAACAGATTGCAAATTGTAGTAAATACTGGAATTAAAACTAATTTAGCTGCAATTATTGCAAATACCAGCATCAAAACTTGCAAAACTGTTCGCAAGAAATGGCTGGATCACAATTACTCAACTACAAAAAAACTTAAGCGTATGAACAAAAAGTACGTGTTCAGGTACATAAGCGGCATGGCTTTGCTCTTGCTGCTTCCCTGGGTCGGCTATGCTCAAGGCAAAGTAATGCTCAAGGTCAATGGAATGGTCAAAGATGAGACTGGAGAACCGCTCATTGGTGTGAACATCCAGCTCAAAGGCACGCCCGTTGCCAGTATCACTGATTTGGATGGCAATTACACCCTGAGCGGTGAAGTAGCGGAAGGCGAATACACCGTAGTGACCAGCTACATCGGCTACTCCAATAGTAGCCAAACGGTAAAGGTTTCGGCTAGCAATGCTACCTTTCAGTTGAACTTTGACATGTCGCCTGACATGCTCAATCTGGATGAAGTAGTCGTTACGGGGAACACTTCTACCACTACCCGTAAATCCTTGGGCAACAACATCTCCGTACTCAATTCGGACAAGATCAAAAACTCAGCAACCACCAACTCACTGGGCGCCCTCCAGGGCAAGGTGATGGGTGCACAAATCACCCAAAACTCGGGTGATCCTGCTGGTGGGATCAGCATCCGTTTGCGCGGTGCCTCTTCGATCAATGGTTCCAGTGATCCTCTCTACATCATTGACGGGATCATCGTGGACAACTCTTCCCAAAACGTGATCAACCGCAACGCGGACGCTCAGACTACTGGTTTCCAGGCAGGTCAAAACCGCCTTGTCGACCTCAACAGTGCGGACATCGAGCGGATTGAAGTGTTGAATGGCGCTTCAGCAGCTGCCCTTTACGGTGCTCGTGCTGCCAACGGGGTGATTCAAATTTTCACCAAGCGGGGCAAGTCAGAAAAACTGAGGGTTGAATTTTCCACTAGCCTCGTTACCAGTGCCCTGCGCAAGGAAATCCCGATGACCACCATTGGTGAGCGTTTTGGTAAAAAAGGGAACGATCGTTTGGAAACTGCGCAGGACCGCTTGACCATTCTGCTAACCGTTGGTTTACCAGATGCCACTTTAACTTCACAAGGTGTAAAATTTGTCAAAGCCGGATACACCCCACGTACGCTGGTCACCGACAAATACGCCGTGAAACGCTACAACTATTGGGATGATATTTTCCAAAGTGCCATGGGAACGGAAAACAACCTTTCCTTTAGTGGAGGCAACGACAAAACCCAATTCTACGCCTCCCTCGGTTATTTCGACAATGAAGGTATCCTCAAAAATACCAACTTCAAACGCTACAACCTCCGCCTCAACCTTGACCAAACCTTAAATTCCTGGGCAAAATTGTCCTTCGGCTTGGGTGCCAACCTCTCCCGCTCTCAAGACATGCCCAACGGCAACAACTTTTTCAACCCCATCTCTGGCGTGTTCATCATCGACAACGTGTGGGACCTCAACGAACGGGATGCCAACGGCAACCTGCGCCAAGTGGAACAAGTGCGCATCAACCCACTCAGCATCATCGAAACCTTTGACATCAGCCAGCAGACTTACCGTACCATGGGTAATGTCAAGTTGAGCCTCTTCCCCGTCAAAGGTTTGAACATCGACCTGATTGGTGGTGGCGACATCTACTCATTACAAGGAAACGAATACCACCCACGCCTGCCTTACAGCGGGGTTAGTGCCGACTTCTTCCCCGACGGGTACGTGAGTTTGGCTACCGACAACCTGATGCTCTTCAACAATGACTTGAACATCACTTACAACCGCAACCTGAGCACCGCACTTACTTCGACTACGATGGCGGGCTATCAAATTCAGTACAACCGCCGCCAGTACGCGGCACAGGATGGACGGGACTTGGCACCTTTTGGCAAAACCATTGCAGCGGCCAACAACCTGTTCAACCGCCCTGTACAAAGCATCTCTGAACGTTTCATTTCTGGTGCTTTCATTCAGCAGACATTTGGTTGGAAAGAACAGGTGTTCATCACTCTGGCAGGTCGGATCGACAAGTCTTCCGTTTTTGCTGAAGACAACCAGAACAACTTCTACCCCAAGGTTTCGGGTAGCTGGGTATTGTCCGATTACATCAAAAACAAAGACCTGATTTCCTCTGCTAAACTGCGCGCGGCTTACGGCCAAGCTGGTAACCTGACCGGGATTGGTGCTTATGATCGTTTTGACAACTACCTCTTGTCTTCGATTGGTGGTTTGGCTTCGATTACTCCTTCTACTACCTTCGCCAACCCTTCGGTGCGACCTGAAAAGATGACCGAATTTGAATTTGGCGGCGATTTTGCCTTTTTGAAAAACCGCCTCAGTCTGAGTGTGAACGTGTACAGCCAAAAGATCACCGACTTGTTGTTGACCAAGCCCGTTCCTCCTTCCGTAGGGGGTACCAGCATTGTGACCAACGTAGGTGAAAATACCTACATGGACAACAAAGGTTTCGAGTTGATGTTGAACGCCGCACTGGTGCGCACCAAAAACTTCAAGTGGGACCTGGGTTTGCTGTACAATCAAAACCGCAACCGCGTGTATGGCATCGACGGCGACTTCTTCTTCCTTCGCACAGGTGGCCCACAAGCGGTACTAAATGGTCAATCCTTTGGCGCTTTTTATGGCACTTATTATGCTCGCGACAACAATGGCAACTTGTTAAAAACTACCCAGGGATTGCTGCAACCTGAACGTGGCGTACAAACCACTGCCCTGCAAGGGACTCCTGACCGTGGCGCAGATGGCCAGCCCAAAACCACTGGAGTAGGTAGCACCGAATTGCGCAAGGTGATCGGCGACCCAACGCCAGATTGGACGGGGTCATTCAATACCAACATCGTGTACAAAAAGCTGAGCTTTTACATCTTGTTCGACGCAGTGATTGGTGGCGACGTGTACAACTGGAACCGCATCACTTCCAACAACGTAGGCTGGGGCCCATTGGCCGAGCAGGAAATTCGGGGTGAAGTACCTCGGGGTACCGTAGCTTCAGTAGCTGGCGGGATCAACGGTGGCCGGATTCAGGAAGAGCATGTAGAAGATGGATCTTTTGTCAAGATTCGTGAAGTTGCACTGACATACGAACTGGGCAAAGTGAAAGGTTTGTTCGACAATTTCAACATCAGCATCATTGGCCGCAACTTGTACTCCTTTGACAACTATCAGGGTTTTGATCCAGAGGCCAACTCTGCTGGGCAAAGTGACCGGGTCAGAGGTGATGATTTTGGCGCAGTTCCAATCCCACGCACCTTGATGGTTCGTTTGAATGGTCGTTTCTAACACTTAAAAAGGTAAACAATGAAACTAAAACATATCATCTGTAGCTTTTTAGGCTTGGCGGCGCTTCTGCATTCGAGCAGCTGCACCAAAGAATACGTCAACCCCAACGCCGCCACCAAAACTGAGGTATTGAGCTCGGCGGATGGTTTGATGGGCCTAGCCGTAGGTATCCGCCGGGAATGGTCGGTTGGTGCAACGAGCGCCCTGTTCAACACAGTAGTTTGTAATGGCCTTGCTACCAAGGAACTGACCGTGTTGAATACAGGCAACAACACCCTGGCTTCCCTGGAAGCAGGCAAAGGGTCACTTAACGGCGCTAATTCAACCATGGCCAACCTTTGGACCAGCGCCAACCTGGTCAAAGCTTACGCGCAACAATTGATCGACAATTCTTCGGTCATTGGCGATCCCGGCACCAAAGCGGGAGTAGAAGCTTACGGCCTGTTTTTTAAGGCACTGGCCATTGGTACCTTATCCCAGTTTTGGGAGCAGGTACCTACCGAGGTTGTTTCTTCCACCGAGTACATCGATGGGAAGCGTCCAGGATTCAAACCCCGCGCCGCTGCACTGGATGAGGCCATCGCGATCCTCAAACAAGCCGATGCAACCATCAAAGCGAATGCTCCATCGGCTATTTTCAATACCAAAGTGGGTACGGACATCAGTTTGACCAATGCCATCCAGGCCATGATTGCCCGTTTCAGTTTGATGAATGGCAAACTGGATGATGCACTGGCTGCTGCCAATGCGGTTAGCCCAACGGTGCTTTCGGTGTTCAAATACGATGCAGTGAATCAGAATCCAGTATTCCGGTCCGGTTTTGTGAGCAACAACGTTGTGGCCGGGGTAGCCAATTTTGGCCTCACCGGCACGCTGGCGCCTGAAGCAGCAGATGCCCGGATCCCATTTTACCTGGGTGGTGCCACTTTGAGCAAAGCAACTGGCTTTTTCAAAAGTGACCTGGATGTGATTCCAGTGTATTTGCCCAGCGAAATGACTTTGATCAAAGCAGAGGTTTTGGCCCGCCAAAACAAAATTGCTGAAGCCGTTGTGGAGTTGAATAAAATCCGTACCAAAGCCACCGACCCGCTCAATGTGACTGCTAAATTAGCAGCCTACAGCGGTGCTGAAACACAGGGGGCGGTATTGGAAGAAATTTACAAGCAGCGTTGTATCGAGTTGTTCTTGTCGGGTTTAAAGTTGGATGATTGCCGTCGTTTCGGTCGCCCCGGCCCCAACGATGCCAACTTTGAGCGCAACCGCAATTTCTTCCCCTACCCCAACGTGGAACGGGACAACAATCAGGCGAATACGCCTGCGGATCCAGCAGTTTAAGTGAAAAGCGAAAAGTGAAAATTGAAAAGCAGGCTACCGCAGCGGCTTATTCGGCGTTGCTCGCCCAAGTCGCTGCGGTAGCTCGCTTTTCACTTTTCGCTTTTCACTTTTCACTTTTTCAGCACAACTCCCAGCACCGGCTTCCCCGAAGCGCCATTCGGCGCATTGATGCTCAGCCAATCGGACACAGTGGGCGCAATATCATTGACATAAGTGGGTTGATTCGTTGAACCAGGTTCGATTTTCCATCCGTAGAAAAGCAGGGGGACGTGAGTATCGTATTCGTAGGCTACGCCGTGGGTTACCCCCTTGGGATAGTCGACGTTGAGAAAGCCCGGCTCCAGGCTGAACATCACATCGCCAGAACGTTTGGAATAATAGTTGTTTTGCAATAGTTCCCGTCTAAAACCACTACACGTACTGATGTTGGCATTGAGTGGTACGAAGGCACAGGCAATCTCTGGCCGAGTCAGCAGAAATTCTACCGTAGCCCGCTCCACATCTGGCTTGTACAATTTATACTCTTGAATGAGTTTGTGGTCAAAAAACAACTCCTGCTCATTGTAAATCGGCACCAGTTTTTTGGCACCAAACAATTTAGCCAGGTGCTGGTTCAGTGAATCCTGAATGGCCGGGCCCATCACCGTCCAGCGGTGGTAGCGGCGATTGCTCATGTAGCCGCGATTGTAAGGGGCACCGTGGTCGGCACTTAGGAAAACCAAGTATTGATCTTTACCCACTTCCTGATCCAGAAAGTTCAGCAGGCCAGCTAATTCCAGATCCAAACGCAGATACGTGTCCTCTGCTTCGATGGAGCTGGTTCCAAAAAGGTGTCCCACATAATCGGTGGAGGAATAACTAATCGCCAAAAGATCGGTAATGGCGTCTTTGCCCAATTGTTCATTCAGCAAGGCTGCCTTGGCCATTTCGGTGGTGAGGGTGCTGCCCCAGGGCGAGTAAGGCAAGTTGCGAATTTCCTCGGGTTTATGGGGAAAAACCGGCTTATCTTCACTACTGTATTTGCCTTCGTAAGGGGTATCATCTGCGTCACTTTCGGTATACTGATCAATGGGCAACAGCGTGGTCCAGGTTTTTTTAGCCAATTCCTTGGCCATTTTTTGCTCATTAAAATCTTCTACCCACTTGGGCAAGGTCTTGGTGTAAAAATCGCTGGTCACAAAATTCCCGGTTTTGATGTCCAGCCAATAAGTGCCATTGGAGAAATATCCGGCAGGAAAAATGGAAGAGCGATCCTTGAGTGCCACACCGACCACTTTCGACTGGTGATTGGTGGCCAGTTTGAGCTCATCCCCCAGTGTAGTTACCATTAGATTGCGGGGTGACATTTGCAAGGCGGCATTGCTCGGAGCACCTACTGCCGTTACCGATCTGTCTTCAGCACAATACACCATCCGTTCCTGGAATTTATCGTACCACATATTCCCCACAATGCCGTGCACCGAAGGAGTGGTTCCGGTGTAAATGGTAGCATGCCCAGGGCCAGTTTCGGTAAAGGCATAGGGATAATGGTTGTTGCGGCAATTAAAACCCTGGGTAATCAGGCGTTTGAAGCCTCCATTGGAGTATTTGTCCCAATAACGGTAGAGGTAATCGTAACGCATTTGGTCCACCACGATGCCAACCACCAATTTGGGCCGATCAGAGGGTGTTTGCGCAACTACAAAATTGGCAAGGAAAAGTAGAGCAAAAAGAGCAAGGTAGCTTCTCATTTTGACAGATTTTTGAGCAAAAAAAAGGGTTTCAGGTGTTTTCGCGGGAAAATTAGGGGATTTTTTGGGGAAAGTGCTGCTAGTCGCAATCAATTTGCTATTTATTAACCTTCACATCACTTACAAAAGGCTTGGATGAAAAATATTACGACAAATGTCGTAGAAAAATTTGCATCTAATTGAAAAGGCATTTATATTTACGACAAATGTCGTAGACTATGTCTAATGAAACCAATAACCAGCCTTCGGAAGGCGAACTGGAGATCCTGCAAATCCTCTGGAAAATAGAACCAGCTACGGTGCGGCAGGTGCATGAGTTGTTGAGTGCGAACAAAGGGGTTGGGTACACTACCACCCTGACCCAAATACAACGCATGTTGAAAAAAGGCCTCCTCAGTCGAATAGATCAGGAGGGTGGCCACTTCTACCGCTGCACCCTTCCACAGCAACAAGCCCGGCAAAACCTGGTGGATAAACTGGCTCAACAGCTGTTTGAAGGTTCGGGTACCCAACTGGCCATCCAGGCCCTGGGCTCCGGTAAAGTCAGCCAGGCTGAACTGGCGGAATTGGAAAAGCTACTCAAAAACATTAAAGACCAGCAATCCCATGAATGATGCACTCATCCTCAGTTTGGGCTGGACCCTCTTACATTCCCTTTGGCAAATCGGGTTGCTCGGCCTTTGCACGCTTGGCCTGGAGCGACTCTTGCGTACCTATTCCGCACAATTGCGGCACCAGGTAATATTGTTTATGCTCGGTGGCATGGTGCTGGCCAGTGCTTATACCCTATTCCTGGAATGGCGGTATTTCGCAGAAGTGCCGCATCTTGCCCCGAACTTGACAACTGATTTTAGCTCAAATTCTGACACCCCTGTTTATACTCATTCGATTGATAGCAGCCAAACCCCAGTTCCTTTTCTTCAACGTTGCAAATGGTGGATTGAAAGCCACTTGTATTGGCTGGTGAGCATTTGGGTGCTGGGGACGGCCTTTTTCAGCCTGCGTTTTGCCTGGAATTACCTGGCTTTGACGGTGCTGCGGCGGAAGAGTAGTAGCATAGTTGATCCCCAGGTTTTGCAATTGATGCAACAAGTAAAAACGAGCCTGGGCTTGCGTCAAAAAATCCGGTTTTACAGCAGTCCCACCTTGAGTTCACCGCTCACTTTTGGGCATTTTTTTCCGGTGGTCATCTTGCCTGCGGCACTGCTTTGTCAAACGTCTCCGGCATTGTTAGAGGCCTTAATCCGTCACGAGTTGATCCACATTCGCCGGGCCGATTTTTTGGTCAACCTGCTCCTGGCTCTTTTGCAAATCTTCTTTTTTTATCACCCTTTGATTTGGGTGCTCAGCCGCCGCATCCAGGAGTTGCGCGAAGAGGCTTGTGACGAAGCGGTCCTGCTTTCTGGCTGCAACAAACTCGCGTATGCGGAGGCGCTCCTGCACTTGCAACGATTACATCACCATCAAAATATACCCTTGGTTATGCAAGCTCAAAATCATGCTTCTCATTTTGCAACGCGGGTACGCCAGATATTGGCCGGCCCCACTGCCACCAAGCCTCAGCTTTTTACCCAGCACTGGAGTAGCGCTGTTTTGTTGATGCCCTTGTTGCTCATTGCCTTGGGGCTCTTCGCCCCGGTTGCGCAAGCGGAAAAGAAAATACCTACACCCAAAGTTAAACCCACGTTTGTATTGCCAGAAAAACCCAAAACTGCAGCGACAAAAACGACAACTAAACCATTGTTGAAAGATCCAGAAACGATTTCCCCGGCAACAGTTGAAGAAAATCCTCCTCCAAGCATAACGACGAGCACTATTGATAGCCTACCCCAAAGCAGCAATGATGCTGTGCTCAGTATAGCCGCCGATCGAATGAATGTGTTGTATATGGGCGTGGATAACCCCATTAGTGTGGCTATTTCGGGTGTTTCTGCTGATCAGGTAAAAGTAAGTAGCCGGGATGTTCGGTTGATAGAAACAGGAAAAGGGAAATTCATCGCCAAAGCGGCTAAACCAGGAAAGGCAACAATTTTGGTGGAGGCTCCAAATTATCGGCAGGAGGTGGAATTTAGGGTGAAGCCGATGCCGGATCCGATTGATTTAGACACCCCACCTGCGAAACCCAGCCAACCTGAGCTAAAAATAGTCACGCTGCGCGACAAAACTCTTTTTTTAGGTGAAAACACCATTAGTGTCGCTGTTTCTGGAGTTCTAGCGGAACAGATCAAACTAAGCAGTGCAAATCTCTTTTTTGAAAATTTGGGCAAAGGGCAATTCAAAACTTACGCCAAGCAAACAGGCAAAGTAGTCATTAGGGTTACAACGCCTGATTACTATTGGGATGTTGAGTTTCTGGCAATACTTCCTGATCCGGTGGCTACCTTGAGTGGCGTGGATTACATTGGTGGAAGTATCCCCGTATCCACAATTCGGTCGAGCAAAGGAATTGAACCTAACCTTCCCCCAGCATATTCCAACGATTATGCTAATGTCAAGTGTGAAATCCTGGGATTCAACTGTATCTTAATTCCCCGAGAAAAAGATCCAATACAGTTGTCAAACCCAGGCGGAGCATTTCTTCCTAAGGCGCTTGATTTGATTCAGGCCATTAATGTAAATGACCAGATCATTTTTGACAACATCCGAGCCAAATGCCCCGGAGATGAAAAAGGGCGAAAACTCAATAACGTGGCTTTCAAAATCGTCGCCGATCCTGAGAAAAAGGAATAGCGACTAAACCAGATGGTTACAGCATCAGCGTTTCTAGATGCTGTAACCATTCGTAGTTTTAGCCTTTCACCACCTTCAACACCCGCCGCTCCTGCTCCCAACGGCATTCCAGCAGGTAAATCCCAGCGGGCAGGTTCGGCAAATCGCTGATTTCGTTTTCCGTGCTCAAATCTCCTTGTTTTTGCCACAGGCTAATGCCTTGCAAGTTACGGAGGGTCAGGGTGACTTCCGATAATGGTTGTGCCACGCGCAAGTGTATGGATTCCGCAACTGGATTCGGGTAGACCAGAATTTGAGGCGGGCCATTCGCGATGGAAAAAGTCGGCGTGGTAGTAGCTTTCAAAAACCAGGCCTGTGTAGTTGGATCTTTCTGAAAATAGTCAAACATCAACTGTCCAATTTTATCTTCACCCAGGCTGGTCAGGTGCAGGCCGTCTTCACCCACATCGCTCTGGCAATCCAGTTTAAATCCATCGCTGCGCGGCAAACTGGCGTTGCTCCAATGGTACGAACCCCAGGTGACGTGGGGAATGTTCGCTGCAGTCCCGGTGGTAATATAGCCCGGCTTTTGTTGATCCGCATTGTCGATCAGCCATTTGATCGCCCAACCCGAGTAATAATCCCTTGGAAAAAGCAGCCCCTTCCCTACCCCACCCGGCACTGGAGTGGCATAGCCCGAAAAAGCCCGTGCTGAAAAATACACTACTTTCAAGTTGGGATATTTGTCGTGCAGGACTTCCAGAAGCAGGCGGTAATCTTCCATTAGTTGCAGGGGTGCACGGGGAAAGAGGGTATCGCCAGTTTGGGTATTGTCGGTTTCCACCCAGGCGAGTTGCACCTGTTTGTCGCTCAGGCCGCTACTTTTTAGGGTATTGGTCGCACTTTGCCAATAATTGTCGGTGGCGTCGTTCATTTTTTGCACTCCTTGGCCCCCGATACAAGTATTGACGAGTACCAAATTGGGGTTGATGCCAGAAAAAGCCGTTGCTTTTTGTTTGAAGCGTTCAAACTCTGTGCGGGGGTTGGAGGCCCCTACCCCTATCATCACAATTTTTCCTTTGGCATCGCTTTGTCCCTGGAGATTCAGGGGTTTTACCTGGGCAATCTGCTGCTGAATCGTGCGGAGTTGGGCGGCAGGGCGTTCGTTGCGACCATTGGCGTACAAGCCGCCGAGGTAACCTCGGTAGTTTTGGCCTTGTAAGTCGATGAGGGGGGTGTGGCTGGAAGGCTGGATGGAGCAGTCTTTTTGAGCCTGGAGGCTGAGGGAGAATACTACGATCAAGAGTGTAAGGATTTGGCGCATAGGTTTTTGTTTTGAGGGTTAATGGTATG
>JAIXOO010000181.1 GCA_027486765.1 Saprospiraceae bacterium | reverse complement strand
TCCCGCAACAGCTTTGCCGCTCTTTCCAAAGTCTCCTCTTTTTTTGCAAAGCAGAAACGAATGATCTTCTCGTCCCGCTTGCTGTGGTAGAACACGGAAACGGGAATCGCCGCGACACCGTACTCCATGGTCAGGCGACGACAAAAATCTACATCTGGCTCGGTGCTGATTTGGCTGTAATCGCAGAGTTGGAAGTAAGAACCTTCACTAAGTAAGGGGCGAAACAGCGAACCCTCGATGGCGTCGAGAAAAAAATCTCTTTTGTGGGTAAAAAAAGTACCTAAGCCCAGGTACTCGTGGGGGTCCTCCAAAAAATCCGCCAAGGCATATTGCATTGGGGTATTGATCGAAAAAACATTGAATTGATGCACTTTGCGGAACTCCGCAGTAAGTGCAGGCGGGGCAACGCAGTACCCTATTCTCCATCCCGTATTGTGGAAGGTTTTACCAAAAGAATACACGGCTAAAGCCCGTTCACGCAAAGCTGGGTAACGCAAAATACTCTGGTGTTCGTGGCCATCGTACACCATGTGTTCGTATACCTCGTCGCTGAGAATGATGATGTCGTTGCTGCTGACCAGTTTTTCCAGGGCCTGCATATCGGCCGGCTTCAGGATTTTTCCGATGGGGTTTTGGGGCGTATTGATGATGATCATGCGGGTTTTCATGCTGATCAAACGCATCAGGCGATCCCAGTCGATGGTGTAATCGGGAGCGCTGAGTTCAAAGGATTTTGTCACGCCGCCGAACAGCTCAATGCTGGGTCGGTAAGAATCATAGGCAGGTTCAAAAATGATGACTTCATCGCCAGGGCTGACCAGTGCGCCAATGGCGGTAAAAATACCTTCAGTGGCCCCACAAGTAATGGTGATCTCCTGATCCGGGTCAATTTTCACCCCGTACAGGCCATCAATTTTTTCGGCAATGCGCTGGCGCAAAATCGGTACACCCGCCATGGGGGCATACTGGTTGTATCCCTGACGCATGTAGTGGGCCACCAACTCGTTTAAACGTTGGGAGGACGGAAAATCCGGAAAACCCTGCGCAAGATTAATGGCCCCGTGTTCTTGCGCAAGGGCAGACATAACCGTAAAAATGGTGGTGCCTACGCCCGGTAATTTAGATGACACAATCATGGCAGTAAAGCTAGTGAATGTAAGGCAATAGCAGTATGGTTTGGGGCGGATTTATTCTAATTCCCAATACTATGTCATTGATAACGTGTCAAAACCCGATCAATCGCCTTCGCCAGATCCCGATCTTTATCCGTAACCACATCACCTGCATCGTGGGTACTTAAATTGATTTCCACCCGATTCCAGACATTGGTCCATAAAGGGTGGTGTTCGTGCTTTTCGGCCAACATTGCCACTTCAGTCATAAAAGCGAAGGCTTGGCTAAAGTCTTTAAAATGGAAGGTTGCTGAGAGTTGATTGTCTTTTTCTGTCCACATGATAAGGATGATTTCCTTGTATAAAGGTTTGCGTTTGAAAAAGTTCAACTCATCAACTGTATTGTTTGCCGTGTAATGGAGAAAGCCTTATCTTTGCGCCCTGTTTATAAAGTCTATTCATTAAAGCAAGCGTGCAGCATGGCCACACCGAGAACAGTCGCATTTTATACATTGGGATGTAAATTGAACTACTCCGAGACTTCCTCGATTGCCCGTTTGTTTGAAGGAGCTGGTTATACCGAGGTGGAATTTGAGCAGGGGGCCGATGTATATGTGATCAATACCTGTTCCGTGACCGACTTTGCGGATCGCAAATGCCGCAAGGTGGTGCGCCAGGCCCTACGCCACTCGCCGCAAGCCTTTGTGGTGGTTGTGGGTTGCTATGCCCAACTCAAGCCTGAGGAAATTGCTGAAATTCCCGGCGTTGACCTGGTGCTGGGTGCCGCTGAAAAATTCCGCATCCTGGATTTTATCGATACCCTGTCAAAAGCTCCCGGCAAAGGAATGGTTCACGCGGGGGAAGTACGGGAAGCCCGTAATTTTGTCGATGCCTTTTCTTTTGGCGATCGTACCCGTTCCTTCCTCAAGGTGCAAGATGGCTGCAATTATAAGTGTTCTTTTTGCACCATTCCCCAGGCACGCGGTGCTAGTCGCAGCGACAAGGTGGAAAACGTGGTGGCCAATGCCTGGAAAATTGCCGAGATGGGTGTGAGGGAAATTGTACTCACCGGGGTGAACATCGGCGATTTTGGCAATGGAACGGAGGTGATTGAAGGAACTGCGCCCAAGAAGGAGGCAATGTTCATCGACTTGATCAAGGAATTGGATAAAGTGGAAGGCATCAGTCGTTTTCGGATTTCTTCGATTGAACCCAATTTGTGTACAGACGAGATCATCGATTTTGTAGCGGGCTCACAACGTTTTGCCCCTCATTTGCACATGCCACTCCAGTCGGGTAACAACCAGCAATTGCGGCTGATGCGCCGACGCTATACGCGTGAATTGTACGCTGAGCGGGTGGCACGCATCAAGCAACAAATGCCGCATGCCTGTATCGGGGTGGATGTTATTGTGGGCTTTCCTGGTGAAACCCACGAAGATTTTTTGGAAACCTATCACTTCCTCAACGATTTGGATATTTCCTATCTGCATGTATTCACCTATTCTGAACGGGCCAATACCCCTGCTGCGGAAATGGAAGGGGTCGTTCCTGTCAACGTGCGGAGGGAGCGCAACGAGATGTTGGGTATTTTGAGTGAAAAAAAACGGCGGCATTTTTACGAGCAACACCTGGGGCAAAACCGTCCGGTTTTATTTGAAATGCACAAGGATAAAAATCTGATGGCAGGTTTCACTGACAACTACATCAAGATCGAAGCACCCCTGCAGGTTGAATTGTTAAATCAAGTCTTAAGCGTTGATTTACAAAAAATTAACCGTGAAAGTATTGTGGAGATCGGCCTTGGGATACCAGCATAATTTTTCTTTCATTTTTATATCGTTAAATTAACTTATTTCGACTTACATAAATCACAGGTCACAAGCACTTTTATCTTTGCACAAAGAAAGATGTGGAAAACTTTCTCCTAAGGTATTGACTACAAGAGCTTTAGTTTTAAGTTAAAAAACTATCTTTACCTCAAGCTTTTGAATTTAGACTATCTATTTACCTACCTATGGCACTTCTGCCACTATAAGCATTCCAAGTATTACGAACATATTCACACACCAGTAAATTTTTATTCCCATGAACACCACTTGTCCCCGAGGAGTGTGCCAACTTCTCTTAGCACCCTGTTTGGCCATTAGTTTTGCAGGCCCGATTAACGCCAATGCTGATTACGATTTTTTGAAGATTCACCCAGCCGCCGTCACAATTTTTCAGCGCGACAATTTGCCGAATCTGGCGCTCACCAACTTACATTCCCTGGAGTATGTCCAAATGTATACTGCTCATGGAAAAGCGCATACCGCTGCGATGTTAGGCCGAGGTATGTATTACTTTCCCATTTTTGAGCGGCACTTAAGCGCTCAACAGATGCCGTTGGAGTTGAAATACCTCTCGATGGTGGAGTCGGAGCTGCGTACTGATGTGGAATCGCCTTCTGGAGCAGTTGGTCTATGGCAATTTATGCCTGTTACTGGCCAGCACTACGGACTGCGTCAAAGCGATTGGCGCGATGAAAGGCGTGACCCAGAAGCAGCTACCTTGGCTGCGGTAACCTACCTCAAAGATTTGTATACCGAATTTGGCGATTGGGAGTTGGTCGTTGGCGCTTACAATTGTGGTTCTGGCCGCATGCGCAGTGCAGTACGTCGCGCAAAATCAACAGATTTTGCATTAGTACGCAAACATTTGCCCTTGCAAACGCAATCCTATCTGGCCAAGTTTTATGCAGCAGCGTACATCGCCAACTTTTTCGAAGATTACCAAATTGTGCCAAAAATACCTGCGGCACTGAATGGAGGCACCCGCAGTATCGAAGTGAAGGAAGTAAATTCCTTTGCTCAATTGTCGCGTATTTGCCGCTTGCCCATCAGCAAAATCAAGCGACTCAATCCTCAATACCTCCAAGGTGCTTGGCCCGCTGGAGTAGGGAGCATCTGGATGGTGTTACCTGAAGAACCTGCCCGGCGTTATCTGGCCCATTTCAACAGGACGCCTCAGCGTATTGATGTTTTGCCAGAGGAGGCTTTACACGAAGATTCAGCCTACTTGCCGATTACCGAGCCATACCGCATCCTGAATTCAATTTTGGTGGATTTAGGGGGGCGTCAGCCAGCCAAAGAACAAGTCCAGGGGACACGGCGGTATTACTCAAAATATTTCTTACGTGGAGAGGCTTAAACTTGAATAACCTTGATCGTGTTTTGATAAGGTATACCCAAAAGATTTTGTACATCTTTGTGAACAACTAGTTTTGTATCACATCAAACAACATCAAGACATGAAAAAAATGTTTTTGCTACTCAGCTTGTCCATGATCGGTTTATTGGCTCATGCTCAAGAGAACAAACCGCCAGCTAGCCCAGCAGCTAAGGCTACCGCAACTGTAAAAGGCAAAACCATCACCATCGATTATGGTCAGCCCTCCGTGAAAGGCCGCGAGATTTGGGGTAAATTGGTTCCTTATGGCCAGGTTTGGCGCACTGGTGCGAATGCCAGTACTGCTATTGAATTTTCGGCTGATGTAATGTTGCAAGGAAAAGCAGTGCCAAAAGGTAAGTATGCATTGTATACCATCCCCAATGCCGATCAATGGACCATCATCATCAACAAGACCATCGCCTGGGGTGCTTACACTTACAAAGAGGCCGATGATGTAATTAGAGTGAATGTGCCTGCTAAAAAATCCAAAGCTTTTACCGAGCAAATGACCTTTGCGGTTTCCAAAAAAGGAGTGGTTTCCTTGATGTGGGAAAATGTGCAGGTGGATTTCAAGGTGAAATAAATTATCCCGTAGGGGCATCCCTTGCGGGTTGCCCGTTGATGGGGCAACCTTGCGGTTACCCATTGACAGGGGCACCCGCAAGGGGTGCCCCTACGTGGTTTTTAATTTTTCCCGCAAAGCGAACAAATCATCCCGCAATTGCGCTGCCGTAATAAAATCCAATTCTTTGGCGGCCTGTTTCATCTTGCGTTCGGTTTCCTGGGCTAGTTTTTCCAATTGATCCCGGGTCATGTAGCTTACCAGTGGATCCGCTGCGATGGTCACCGTTTCTGGTTCGATGTAGGCATGAGATGTTTTGCCCCGCACATCGAGGATGGAACGTTGGTTGAGGATTTCTTCTTTCGATTTAAAGACAGTTTTGGGTGTGATGCCCTGCGCTTCGTTGTGGGACATTTGAATGACGCGGCGCCGTACCGTTTCATCAATGGTGCGTTGCATAGAGTCGGTGATTTTGTCGGCATAAAAAATCACCAAACCATTGGAATTCCGGGCGGCACGACCAGCAGTTTGGGTCAAAGAGCGGTCGTTGCGCAAAAAACCTTCCTTATCCGCATCCAGAATAGCGACCAAAGATACTTCAGGTAAGTCCAGTCCTTCTCGCAATAAGTTGACCCCAATCAGCACATCGAAACCACCCAAGCGCAGGTCACGCAAAATTTCCACCCGCTCCATCGTGTCCACTTCGGAGTGGATGTAGCGTACCTTGATGTTGAGTTTGGACAGGTACTTGGTCAATTCCTCCGCCATCCTTTTGGTCAGCGTGGTTACCAAAACCCGTTCATCTTTTTCGATGCGTTGTTGAATTTCTTCCAACAAATCATCGATCTGATTGAGGCTTGGGCGCACCTCAATGGGGGGATCCAGCAAGCCCGTGGGGCGAATCAATTGCTCTACCAGCACCCCACCCGTTTGTTCCAGCTCGTAATCACTCGGAGTAGCACTGACATAGATGACCTGATTGATCAAGCCTTCAAATTCAGTAAAATTGAGTGGACGGTTGTCCATCGCTGAAGGTAGTCGGAAGCCATGCTCGACCAGACTAAGCTTGCGCGCACGGTCGCCGCCGTACATCCCTCGCAACTGTGGAATGGTGACGTGGCTCTCGTCAATCACCAACAAATAATCATCCGGGAAATAATCCAACAAACAGAAGGGCCGGGTGCCCACGGTACGCCCGTCAAAAAAGCGCGAGTAGTTTTCCACCCCATTGCAATAGCCCAATTCCTTGATCATTTCGAGGTCAAAGTTGGTGCGCTCGTGGATGCGTTTGGCCTCCAGCAGGCGACTTTCCCGTTCGAAGAATCGCTCCTGTTCGTGCAGTTCATCTTCGATTTGGCGGATGATCATGCCTAGCCTTTCTTTGGGCGCAATGTAGAGGTTGGCGGGAAAAATGGCGGCAGTGCTCATTTTTTCAATACGTTTGCCCGTTTCCACCTCAATCATTTCAATCTCATCGATCTCGTCGCCAAAAAACTGAATGCGGTAGCCGTAGTCTACGTAGGGTAAATTGATGTCTACCGTATCGCCACGTACACGGAAGGTGGCGCGTTTGAATTCGATTTCGGTGCGGGAATAGAGGCTTTCTACCAATTTGTACAAGAAGGCATTGCGCGAAATGACCTGCCCTTTTTGAATGCGGATGATCCCGGTTTTGTAATCTTCGGGGTTACCCATACCGTAGATGCAGGAAACCGAAGCGACAATGATGATGTCGCGCCGTCCCGAGAGCAAATTGGAAGTAGCCCGTAAGCGTAATTTATCTACTTGTTCATTGATTTGTAAGTCTTTTTCGATATAGGTATCACTCACCGACATGTACGCTTCCGGTTGGTAATAGTCGTAATAAGAGACAAAATACTCTACGGCGTTGTCAGGAAAAAAGTCTTGCAATTCGCCATACAATTGAGCGGTGAGGGTTTTGTTGTGGGTCAGCACCAAAGTTGGGCGATTCACATTGGCGATTACGTTGGCGATGGTGAAGGTTTTACCGGAGCCCGTTACGCCTAAGAGGACCTGGGCTCTTTCACCTCTGTTCAATCGGTTGGTTAATTCAGCAATGGCTAAGGGCTGATCGCCAGTGGGGGAATATTTGGAAACGAGTTGGAATGACATCTTGTGTGCTGCGTTTGGAGATAGACTTTATGAATAGTCCGGCGCATAAAAATACAAAAAGTTTTGATCATTCCAAACTCGTTTTTAGAACTTATACAAGCTTTTATGCGGCGCCTACTGTACTTGTTTTTTTATTCACATAATACATGTCCAATTCTCCTTTGTTCTTGGCGGGCATTTTTCCCCGATAATTGCAATCATAACGGTAACGAATCAGGTTGTAGGTGTCTTGGGAAATGTTCACCTGGCCAGCTTCGCTATTGGACTCGATGCGTGAAGCCAGATTGACGGTATCGCCCCAAATGTCGTAGGCAAATTTTACATCCCCTACCACTCCCGCTACAACCGGACCAGTGTGCAGGCCGATGCGGGCTTCAAAATAAGGCTTGCCTTGTTTGATGCGCAATTCCTTGTATTCCTCCAGGTATGACTGCATGTCAAGAGCTGCTTGAATCAAGTTGTTCGGCAATCCTTTGCGTTCGGACAAACCAGACGCGCACATGTAAGCGTCCCCAATGGTTTTGATTTTTTCAATGTCGGGGTACTGCTTGGTGATGTGGTCAAAAGCTTTGAAACATTTATCGAGTTCTTCTACCAATTCTTCTGGAGACAGTTGCTCCGCTATTTTGGTAAAATTGACGAAGTCCGAAAAAAGTACGGTAACCTGGTCAAAGCGTCGCGCTTTGGCTTTACCATTGGCTTTGAGTTCGTCGGCAATATTTTTTGGCAGGATGTTGAGCAAGAGTTCCTCGTTGCGCAATTTCTCTTGCTCGATGATTTTGTTCTTTTCGGCGAGGGTTCTTTCGCCTCGCTGCTTGGCTTTGAAGCGACCAAACAGCAGTAAGGACAGTAAAAAGAAGAAAGCAGCCGCCAATACACTCAGTTGAATGAACTTGGTTTGAGCAGCAACCTCATTTTTACGTTTTTCATCTTCCAATTGAGCAGCGGTAATGATGGCTTCTTTTTCGGCCAAAACCAGTTCTTGCTCCAGTTTTTCACGCGAAAGTTGTTTCACTTCAGCCTCCTTGGCCTTGGCTGCGTCTTCGGCTTCAACTTTGGCTTTAGAGATGGTCTGGATGTCTTCGTCTTTGCGGGTAATCACTTCCTCAGCCATCAGGTTTTTTTCTTCCAGCTTCTCGTTGGATTCCGCCAGTTTTTCTTTTTCGGTGCTCAACTGGTTTTTTTCCGCAGAAAGATCGGCCAAGCGGCCTTGAATTTGATTGATCTGGGCTTCGAGGGTACGTTTTTCCCGTTCGAGCGAGGAGCGCTGGGAATTGTATTTGTTTTCCAGGTCACTCATGTTGTAGCCCTTGGAGTTGACGAACTTGAAAGCTTCGCTGGTGTATTTAAAAGCATCGTCATGCTCTCGAATTTTGGCGAAATATGCACTCAATTTCTCTGTGCTTCTGGCCAGCATGTCTAGATCATTGGCTTCTTTGGCGAAATTGATGGCGGCTTTCATGTACACCTTGAAATTGGCCATGTCCTTCTTGCGCTCGGCAATGGTGGCGATCAAGTAGTTGCTGGCTGCGGCTTGGACTTTGTTGCCGCTACTGGCGGACTCTCTTGCAGCTGCTTTGGCATAATTCAAGGCCTTTTCCACATCGGATGCCAGGTATGCATTGGCCAATTGCTGATTGAGGGTGATTTTTTCCTGCACATTGGTTGCTTCCTGGAGCTGCTTTTCCAGTTCGGGGATCCCTTGAGCCCAGATTACATTGAGGGAAAAAAGGATGAGCAGACCTATTACACTATATTTCATGGTCAAGTGACTATTTTTTGAACTACAAAATAACTCTAAAAAGCACGATTTAGTATTTTTTTCATGCGTTTTCCGACAGCAAGTCTTATGTAATAAGTGGAGATTGGCTAAAATGTTACAGTTTGAATGATTATTTCACCTTAGCAAAACCAAAAATAATCCAGACCTGCCCTAAGCCCTAATTCATCCAGCAAGGCTTTAATTGTGATTTGGTCAGTTGGTGCACTTACAGAAATGATGATTTGCATCGGCCCCAACTCTTTTAATTTGGACTCCTCCTCCATGATTACCCCGTAAATTTGTTGCCCCCACTTGCGGGGATTGTCGCATACCCAGCGAAACTTCACCTTGGCCTCGTTGAGCATGGTTGCAAAAGTTTTACCCCTTGGCCCGGCTCCCCAGAGCACCAATTCCCGGGTGGGATCATGATCGAGTGCCAGAAACCAGGGGAGTTTCACGCGGAAGTACTTCTGCATGTCGTATTCCTCATTCATGCGGGTGGTGCGGTCTGCGTGGTCGCGCCAGTAAAGTAGCACTTCGGGGACGGTATGTGGCTGCAGGCCTATTTGACGGAAGCGGAAAATCAGGTCGTAGTCTTCGGGTTTGATGTTGGGCTCAAAGGCACCCGCCCGCAGCAAGTCTTCGCGGTACACCAACCAGCAGGGCGCAGGAATCGGGCAATCGCGGTAAATTTCCTCCCATTGCCGGCCCTCCAAATTGACTTTATTGATCCATTCACCGTAGCGGGCGTAACCTTCACCCAACTGAGCATCGGAAAAATATTTGACCAAACCTGTACTCAAATGCCCGGGACCATGGGTGAGCAGCAAGTTGAACATGCGCTCTAATTTTTGCGGAGCCATGATGTCGTCGGCATCCATGCGGGTGATGAGGGCACCAGTGCTTTGCTCCAGAGCCAGGCGCAAGGCCGGGATCACGCCCTTATCGGGATTGCGCAATGGGCGAATGCGCGCATCCTGCTCTTGGTAAGCCGCCAAGATTTGCGGAGTGCTATCAGTCGATTGGTCGTCGATGGCGAGCAACTCCCAATCTGGATAACTTTGGGCTAAAATGCTGTCCAAACATTCCGCCAAATATCGCTCTTCATTAAAAATGGGCAGTAGTATACTGATACGCATGGTCGTCGGAAATAATTGATAGGAGGCACAAAAGTAATGGAGCTCCTGTAAAATGACAAAAATTATATTTCGCCAGACACCTTTGCATGAAATTTAACTCCAACATCTATTCATCGGGCAAAAAAAAGAACGGGCAGGTAACCATTTTACCATCTGAAAAAAGATTTCAATCGTATAACTGTTAAATTTTCTTTTGATTATCAGTTCTAAAGCCTAACTTTGCCGCGATTTTGAAGCATCGGAATCAATTAATCTTCAAACTGTTGATATAGTTATGGCAAATATCGGTCACGTCAAGCAGATCATTGGACCCGTAGTAGACGTATCCTTTGCCAACGAGACTCTTCCAGAGATCTTCAACGCATTGGAAATCAGACGCTCAAATGGTGATGTACTTGTTTTGGAAGTACAACAACACTTGGGTGAAGACAGTGTTCGTGCAATTGCAATGGATTCCACGGACGGTCTTACCCGTGGCACTGAGGTATTCGACACTGGTCGCGCTATCGCAATGCCTGTTGGTGAAGGCATTCGCGGACGTTTGTTCAACGTAGTAGGTCAAGCAATTGATGGTATTCCTCAGCCAGACGGCAGCCAGGTTTATCCCATCCACCGCAAGCCACCTGCTTACGAAGACTTGTCTACGTCCAAAGAAATCCTATATACGGGTATCAAGGTCATCGACCTGATCGAGCCATACATGAAAGGTGGTAAAATTGGTCTCTTCGGTGGTGCGGGTGTAGGTAAAACCGTATTGATCCAGGAGCTGATCAACAACATTGCCAAGGGATACGATGGTATCTCTGTATTTGCAGGGGTGGGCGAGCGTACCCGTGAAGGGAACGACTTGATGCGTGAAATGTTGGAAGCCGGCATCATCAATTACGGCGAAAAATTCATGCACTCTATGGAAGAAGGTGGTTGGGACCTTAGCGGCGTAACCATTGACGACCTGAAACAATCCAAAGCAACCTTCGTATTTGGTCAGATGAACGAACCCCCTGGTGCACGTGCACGGGTGGCGCTTTCGGGTTTGACCATTGCTGAATACTACCGCGACGGCGATCTGAGCGATCCTACTGGTGGCCGCGACATCCTTTTCTTCATCGACAACATCTTCCGCTTTACTCAAGCTGGTTCCGAAGTATCCGCTCTTTTGGGCCGGATGCCTTCAGCGGTAGGTTATCAGCCTACCCTGGCTACCGAGATGGGTTTGATGCAAGAACGGATTACTTCTACCCGCCGTGGTTCCATTACCTCCGTACAGGCGGTATACGTACCTGCGGATGACTTGACTGACCCTGCGCCAGCAACTACCTTTGCGCACTTGGATGCCACCACGGTATTGAGTCGCAAAATTGCTTCCCTGGGTATCTATCCTGCGGTGGATCCTCTCGATTCTACTTCTCGTATCCTCGACCCTCGGGTGATTGGCGACGAGCACTACAATACTGCTCAACGGGTGAAAAACCTGCTGCAGCGCTACAACGAATTACAAGACATCATCGCCATCCTCGGGATGGAAGAATTGTCGGATGAAGACAAGCAGGTTGTATTCCGTGCGCGGAAAGTACAACGCTTTTTGTCCCAGCCATTCCACGTTGCGGAGCAATTTACGGGCTTGAAAGGTGTATTGGTTCCAATCGAAGAAACCATCCGTGGCTTCAACATGATCATGGACGGCGAAGTAGACCAATATCCTGAATCTGCTTTCAACCTCAAAGGCAACATCGATGATGCCATTGAGGCGGGTAAGAAAATGTTGGCGGAAGCCGCTTAATATTAGTTGAGAAATTTAGTACTCCGACGCTTCGGCTTCGCTCAGCGACCGGAGTACTAACCTCCTCAACTTTCTCAACCTTTCAACTATGAATATTACCGTACTTACTCCTGATCGCGAAATTTTCGCAGGTCCGATCAAATCGGTAAAAGTGCCGGGTGTAAAAGGGGAATTTCAGATCCTACAAAACCACGCCCCGATCGTATCGGCTTTGTCAGCCGGCAAGGTGACGATCGTAACGGGTGCTGGCGACTACCGTTTTTACGACCTGGGCAAAAAAGAACAGGTGGAAGACAGTCAGGCCGAGCGCAAGATTGTTTTTCAGGTAGAATCCGGTTTTGTTGAAGTGCTGAACAATGAGGTTTCACTGCTGCTCGCAGGCGTGAAGGCCTAATACGATAAATAATCTGCCGCAAGGCGGGTTATTATTTTGCTGAGTTTTTTAGAGGAGGGTAGTCCGGCATGCGGGCTACCCTCTTTTGGTTATTGGAGCTATTTTTGATATGGACTGCCATAAGGTTGTCAGTGAGGTATGTTTAATTTGTTATGTTTAAAACTGGCGGTACATTTAAATCATCCACCCCATGCCTAAGCCTAGTGAAAAGACCAAAATGCAAAACGTCAATTTCCATTCCATCGAGGAGTTTTTGGCCTTTTTACCACCAGATGAACTGGAGTTGGTAGAGTTTTTGCGGCAGCTTATCTACGATTGTATCCCGGATGTGAGTGAAAGGCTGAGTTACAATGTTCCATATTTCAAGCGGCACAAAACCATCTGCTTTATTTGGCCGGGTTCGGTGTTTTGGGGTAAAAAACAAGGTTATACTGGGGTGAGGTTGGGGTTCACCCAAGGCCATTTGTTGACTGACGAGATGGGCTACCTGAATCTGGAAGGACGTAAACAGGTAGCCTGGCGCGATTTTCAGCGGGTGGAGGACATTGATGTGGCGTTGGTGCAGGCGTATGTGTACGAGGCGGTGGTAGTGGATGAGGAGTTAGTGAAGGGGAAGCGAGGCAAAGGGTAGGAGCTTCGGGAAGACTAAATTGGCCTTTAGGCCTGAATAAAAAAAGGGTTACAAATCCACGATTTGTAACCCTTTTGAAAATTCTAGTGGGTAATGACGGGTTCGAACCGCCGACCCTCTGCTTGTAAGGCAGATGCTCTAAACCAGCTGAGCTAATCACCCTAGTATTTGATTTTTTGAGCCTTTTGCTCAAAAGCGTGCGCAAATATACGTGCTCGTTTTAGTTTGCGCAAGCCTTGGTCGTACTTTTTTTTGAAAAAAATAAAAAAAGCCGATGAAAATAGCATGATCCATCGGCATTATAGGTGAACAAAAGTATAAGCTTGTTAGTAACGCAGAAAAATTAACTTCCTGATTTTGGGTTTTGAATAGGAAGTGAACGCTTCATTTCAAGTGAGCTTCCTATTTGAAAGCCTCTCGAAAAATCGGGAAGTAATTTTTTGCGTCACACTTAGGATTTATTCCTCCTCTTCGAGGAAAAGATCTTGCCGCCAATCATTAAACTCCTGAAGGATCTCATTGGTTTCCTCCAGGTCAAAATCTTCGGGATCAAATTCTTCGATCCAGTCGATGATTTCTTCGTGTTGGGGGTGGTTGGGGTTTTTGAGGGCGTCTAAAAAGTCGACGTATCCTGGGGCTCCGCCACAATCTTCAGGTGGGCAGTTGCGGGCACCTCCCAGGCAAAGCGGGCAATCGGTTTCGTCGTCGGTGAGCACTTTTTCCACAGTCAGCAAATGCTTCCAGTTGTCGCCAAAATCGTAAATGTAACGGAAGGAGTCTCCCTCCTTTAAATTCATGTCGAGCATCAAGATCGACTCACTGTCTTCCAAACTTGCATCAGTGTCCCACATTTCGTCTTCATCTGGCAACAAACCAATTTTCCGATCTTTGATTTGAAACTCAAACAAATGTGCATTCTCCCAGCCCATGACGATTTGCAAGATCTCATGCAGATCAAAAAAAGTTTCGGTTTGATCTATTTGAAAAGTACGCCAGATGGCCGGATTGATGTCCTCCAACTGGACTTTTAGTTGTAAACTACCCACTGTAACAAATTTTGGTTCAATCTACGAGTTATTTGGCAAAGATAGGAAATTTAGGAGAGAGGAAAGAGGAAAGATGAAAGATGAGTGATGCTACCGCAGCGTTTTTGACGATGACCTTATCAAAGTCTCTACGGTAGCATCAGTCATCACTCATTAATACCATGCTGCTTTGCTTAGGTCTGCATATACCCGCCGTATACCTTCCTCCAAACCAATTTTGGCTTGCCAGCCTGCTGCTTTGAGTTTGCTTACATCCATGAGTTTGCGGGGGGTGCCATCGGGCTTGGAAAGGTCATGAATGATGTTGCCTTGGTAGCCAACAATGTTGCCAATCAACAAGGCCAGGTCTTTGATACTCAAATCATGACCCACTCCGATGTTGACTAAACCTGCTTCATTGTAGTTTTGCATCAGGTAGTGGCAAGCATCCGCCAGGTCATCTACGTGCAAAAACTCACGCAAAGGAGTACCCGAGCCCCAGAGGACTACTTCAGGCAATTGTTGGCGTTTGGCTTCATGAAATTTGCGGATCAACGCGGGCAGTACATGTGATTTTTCCAGGTCATAATTGTCGTTCGGACCATAAAGATTTGTAGGCATGGCCGAGATGAAATTACAAGCATATTGTGCTCGGTAGGCATCACACATTTTGATGCCTGCTATTTTGGCAATGGCATAAGGTTCATTGGTAGGTTCCAATAGCCCGGTGAGTAGGTATTCTTCTTTGAGCGGTTGGGGTGCCAACTTGGGATAAATGCAGGACGAGCCTAGGAACAGTAATTTTTTTACTCCATATTTCCAGGCACAATGAATGACATTGTTTTGGATCATCAGGTTTTCGTACAAAAACTCTGCTCGATAAGTATTGTTGGCCATGATGCCTCCTACTTTGGCGGCAGCCAAAAACACATATTCGGGTTGTTCTTGCCTGAAAAAGGCTTCTACCTCAATCGAATTTCGCAAGTCCAATTCCCGGGAATTCCGCACAATCAAATGTTGGAAACCCTCTTGCACCAGTTTGCGTTGAATGGCTGAACCCACCATACCCCGGTGCCCAGCAATGAATATTTTGGCGTTAGTCTCCATAATGATTACTCGAATTCACGTTTTACTTCAAAACCACTATTGAGCAATACGGCATCCCGCTCAAACAAATGCATATCGGCCTGCACCATTTCCTGAACCAGGGCCGGTAGGTCGTAGGTGGGTGTCCAGCCGAGCTTTTCTTTGGCTTTGGTGGGGTCTCCAACCAGCAGATCCACCTCGGCTGGGCGGAAATACCTGGAATCCACGGCTACTACTTCTTTGCCCAGTGGCAATTGGTAACGCTCATCGACACAGGCTGTAACGATGGCTCGCTCGCTCACACCTACACCTTGAAACTCGAGGCTTATACCAATTTCAGCAAAAGCCAGGTGGACAAAATCACGGACGCTAGTGGTTACCCCCGTAGCAACTACATAATCATCTGGCGTAGTTTGTTGGAGCATGAGCCACATGGCTTCGCAGTAATCTTTGGCGTGGCCCCAGTCGCGTTGAGCGTCGAGGTTGCCCAGCCAGAGTTTGTCCTGCAAACCCAGCCCAATTTTTGCTACTGCGCGCGTGATTTTGCGGGTTACGAAGGTTTCACCTCTCAATGGCGATTCGTGGTTGAACAAGATGCCATTGCAAGCAAACATATCGTACGATTCGCGGTAATTGACGGTGATCCAGTATCCATATAACTTGGCTACTGCATAGGGTGAGCGTGGGTAAAATGGAGTGGTTTCGGTTTGCGGAATGGCCTGTACCTTGCCGTATAGCTCAGAAGTAGAGGCTTGGTAAAAACGTGTTTTGTCTTTTAAGCCCAAAAGCCGAATGGCCTCCAGAATCCGCAAAGGGCCGATAGCATCAGAGTTTGCCGTATACTCTGGCGCTTCAAAGCTTACCTGGACGTGAGACTGAGCCCCCAGGTTATAAATTTCATCAGGCTGTACTTCTTGCAATAAACGGATGATGCTGGTGCTATCCGTAAGGTCGCCATAGTGCAGGATAAAGCGCTGGTCTTCATCATGCGGATCCTGATACAAATGATCGATGCGCGCGGTATTGAATAAGGATGAACGGCGTTTGATACCATGTACTTCATACCCTTTCGCGAGGAGGATTTCAGATAAATAGGCTCCGTCTTGTCCGGTCACCCCAGTAAGCAATGCACGTTTTTTCATTGAGGAAAGTTTCTTATTTGAAAATCAAAAATAGTCATTTTTGATGGTTACACGCACGCTGAAAAAGTTTTTATCGATTAAGCAGTCCAAAACTCGAGTCAAATTAACGTAATTTAATCTATGTTAATTTTTCATAGAAAATTAAAATAATATTGCATTTGTTAGGAATGCATCTTAACTTTGCCGCAGAAGTATTTGCAAATCAACTATATCTGTCACAAAAAACACTACTTAGAAAATTCACTTGGGTTGTTTCTTGATCATTTGTAAAATCAATTTACTGATATTCATCTTTTCTGTTATAAAACACTCTATTTAACAAACACACCACCGATCAATTACATCTTGATGTTCAATCAAAATGTGCAGCCAATTTTGTTTTGTCCACATCAATGCGTTACCGTCAGTTATTTAATTTTTTAGAGTACGCATTGGGATGCCCTATTCTGCGAACTAATGCAAAATTGAGCCTTCCGTAACTACTCGGGT
Organism: Saprospiraceae bacterium; assembly: GCA_027486765.1. Classification (GTDB taxonomy): domain Bacteria; phylum Bacteroidota; class Bacteroidia; order Chitinophagales; family Saprospiraceae; genus Haliscomenobacter. The sequence goes on along the minus strand of JAIXOO010000181.1, from coordinate 21,981 downwards.
CCCCCCCATCCATTTACATTGCCAAGGGAAGATGTATGCAAGTTGCATCGCCCTAATGAACGACCTATGACTTGTAGTGGATAATCACTACTACGGGAACACTACTTATTTGGATGAAAACAAGGATTTAATTTTTTCCAGCAATTTAAATTAAATATGAAATCATGAACAAACTATTTACAATTTTGCTCTTCATTGGAGCACTTTTCCTTGTCAACGTCTTGTACGCCCAGGATCTAAAAGTGTACGCGCCTCTATTTAAGTCGTTCAATAAAAGTGAGCGTATACAGTTTTTGGCCACCTTAAGGAGTCTGACCGATAAGATACAAGTAGCAGACCAACTCCAAGAGGATTTATTTGAAGACCTACGCAATGGTTTGCCTCTGTCTAATCCAACGGAGGGTATTGACTCTCTTTTACAAGCTTGGTCAGCAGGTAGGATGGAATTATCGGCAATTCTCAGTGGTAACCCAAGTGAGTTTGATTCTTTAGAAATTTCAGCCATCCTGGGTGGCTATGATCAGGCCAATACAGCCTGGCTTCAAAACCTAAAGTCGATTCAAACCGGGTTCACCCAGTTTAAAGACAGCTTGCAGGTTGATTCCGTCATTATTTCTGAGGCAGAGGCAACGTATAAAGATGCATCGATCGCGATGGAAACTTCTCTTGACTTACAATATCAAGCCTTTACAAACGAGTTCTTGAGTATCTCCAACCATTCCAACGAGCGCTCTTGGGACAAGATTGTAGACAATTTACTCAATGATTTCGGCGCTTTGGAAATAGGTGCAGGGTTCCAGTCTTTGTTTGCCCGCTACTATGAGGAAGCTCCTGACAGCACCACGGCCATGTTGGTCCGATTTGGTTCGGCACCCGACTACAATAAACTCTGGGGTGCTGAATGGAGCGTTTGGGCCTCGTTTAAAGGAAATAGTACAAATCAGTCCAATGAAAATCTGAAACAAAGCAATAATGGATTTCAATCATTATTGGCCGGAGGAAACGTATCATTTCAATTTCGGCCCGAAGTGCCATTTACCAAAGGAGTTATGCGGCTCATTACAGGGGTTGGGGCAAATGTAGGTACCTATATGCCCGCGCGCATCAACCCTAATAAGCCCGCCTCTTTTAACAATCAAGGTAAAACCACTGGCTTTGGCCCAGAGGTAAGGCTGGGTTTTGCTGTTGATTTGGGCAAAGTAAGTTTTTATGGCTACTCTAATCGTAGCAAAGGGTATGTGTTGCGCTGCCCCGACTTTCCTTTCGACAGCTGGCAAGTGGTGAGTGGCATTCAGTGGGAGGCCTTACATTTGCGCTTGCTTCGTGGATATACCAGTTGGGCCAAGGGTGATAACCGCAATGCGAGTTACAATGAATTATCGATGAGTGTCCGCATCAAGTGATTTTTTAATCAAACAACCCAGATTTGATTTTTAATGATGAATTCTGGCTGACTCCATCAAGGTCAGCCCGGATTTATCATTAAAAACAAGGACAAAAACCACTCGTTTTACACGGAGATGACAATGATGTTAAATTTTATAAAAAAATAAAATAATATTTGCATTTAATGAAAACGCGTAGTAAATTTGCCTTCGATGAATCATGATATTATCAAGCATCTGGTTTAAAAGCTGTTTAGAAAGGTTTCACTTCAAGTAATTAATAATCACTTTCCAGAATCAATAATCACTTTCCAGAATTAATTCACTGAATATCAGTTTGCCACTCCTATTAAAATGCCAATCCATTCGTCTACACATACAATGCTATCAACACATATTGGTGAATAGGTCATTAGGATCCGTTTCTGTATGATCTAGCTCATCTTTAGGCTGTTGTGTTTCATTACCCTTTCATCACTTGTTTTGTTTAGTATGTAAAATGTAATGGCAATCTCGCACGTCGCGCAAGGTTGTACCTACACTTTTATGTCCTACCTCCCGCTTCTATTTTAAATTCCCATTAGTAAGGTGTGCACAAATTGTATGGTTGCGCTGCCTTTCGAAATAATTATTCACTTGACTAGGCTAACCCCTAACTGCGAGAAGAATGATTATTTGGGTGAACACAAATTTTCAATTTTCCGGTAGTCTCATTTAAAAGTAAAATCATGAAAAAACTATTGACGGCCTTGCTCTCCTTGGGGGCATTCTTCCTGGTTAATTCTTTGCATGCACAAGACCTAAAGACGCATTTACCTTTATTTAAATCATTAAGTAAAAGTGAGCGGGTACAGTTTCTGGCTAGTTTAAAGGATTTGACCAACAAAATTCAATTGGCAGATCAGCTGCAGGATGATGTATTTAAAGATCTCCGCAACGGTTTGCCAGTTACCAATCCAACCGAAGGGATTGATTCAATTTTACAAGCCTGGTCTGTTGGCAAAACTGAATTGTCAGCAATACTCCTTGGTAATCCGAGTGAGTTTGATTCTTCAGAAATTGCGTCAATCTTGGGCGGATTCGACCAAGCCAATTCATCCTGGCTTCAGAATTTGAAGGCAATCCAAGGTGGATTTACCGATTTTAAAGACAGCTTGCAAGTTGATCCCAACACGCTTGCCGACGCGGAATCTACTTATGAAGCAGCTTCCACTACAATGCAAACAAACCTTGATCAACAGTACCAAGATCTCACAAACATTTTTTTGATTGCAGCTAATCAATCAAATGAGCGACCTTGGGACGTAGTTGTCAATCAATTTCTCAACGATTTTGGGGCACTGGAAATAGGAGCAGGACTGCAGTCGGTATTTGCAACCTATTATGATGAAGCCCCAGACAGCGCGACTGCAATGTTGGTTCGATTTGGCACTGCTCCTGACTACAACCAACTTTGGGGTGCGGAGTGGAATGCGTGGGTATCTTTCAAGGGAAGTACTACGAGCCAGAATAGTGAGAACCCTTCGCAAAATACCAATGGCTTACAGTCACTGTTGGCAGGGGGTAACGTATCTTTCCAGTATCGGCCAGAAGTTCCTTTCGCAAAAGGGGTGATGCGGCTCATCACAGGAGTAGGTGCAAATGTAGGTGCTTACATGCCTGCACGCATCAACCCCGATAAACCAACTTCATTTAACAACCAGGGTAAAACTACAGGGTTTGGTCCCGAGGTAAGATTGGGTTTTGCCGTCAATGCAGGGAAAGTAAGTTTTTATGGCTACTCCAACCACAGCAAAGGTTATGTGCTCCGTTGTCCGGACTACCCCTTTGATAGCTGGCAAGTAGTGAGTGGCATTCAATGGCAGGCACTGCATTTGAGAATGCTTCATGGCCATACAAATTGGGCGATTGGTGACAATCGCAGCGCTCGCTACAATGAAGTATCGATGAGTATTCGCATCAAATGATTCGTTTAATTTGCAAGACCTCGATCAACATGATGATTTGATTTTTACTAAATAAAGCAGGGTGGATTGATTCAATCCACCCTGCTTTTATTTTAAACATAATGACTTTTCCTTTTTGGCACCTGAGGTGTACTAACCCTTTCTTGTTTAAGTATGAAGTACTGCTTAACCTTGCGGAGTGGCTTGAATAGTGCAGTAAAAAAATAAGGCCGAAGACCATTCATTTTCCAGGCTTGGCGATCTTCCCAATTGGCTTCGATTCGTTTTTGCCAAGATTTATTGCTTGCTCCTCCTACACGCATGCGCACCAGTAGTTCGGGTAAATAGTGACTGGATATTTTATGCTTGTATAAAAAGCGCAACATCAACTCATAATCTGCCGAAGTACGAAGTTGGGTATCGAAGCACCCCAAAGATTTATAAACTGCTCGCCTAACAAAGAATGCTGGATGAGGAGGCATCCATCCATATAAAAAATTTTGACGATGGTAGATTCCCGATATCCAGTCGCGAATCACCTTATCCGTATTGTCTTTACCAACATACTGTAAGTCGCCATAAACGGAGTCGACATTGGTCCGTTGAAAATGTGCTGCAACCTGAGCGATGACCTCCGAATGCACATAAAAATCATCTGAATTTAAGATGGCTATAATGTCACCTGAAGCAAGATGGACTCCTTTATTCATGGCGTCGTAGGTACCATTGTCAGGTTCGGATATCCAGTGGCTTATGAAGGAAGAATGTGCTTGAATGATGTCCAAGGTACCATCAGTTGATCCCCCATCAACAACAATGTACTCGATATCATGATAGCTTTGGCTAATGACACTACGGATAGCATCGCGAATAGTGCTTACACTATTAAAACAAACGGTAATAATTGAGACTTTCATTAGCATAGGTTATTTAGAGGGTACTTAATAGTAGAATAAGTGATTGTGATTCATCTTTAACATACAAAGATCTGAAGCTCTGAATACTGTATGTATTCAGATTGATTCTAGTTAATGTTTTTGGCAAGTGATTTAGTGCAAGTTCGAATCATGCAGGTATGCATGATCCTTTTTTCAAAGTGAAGTTTCAGGATGCTTTTGAGTAAAAGCAATAGAACGCTAATAAAGATGATTGTAAAACTGATGCAATTTACGAAAAGGTTTTAATATAGTAGTATAAAATCTTGGGTTTATGCCATTGATTTTCCATGCTAACCGGTCCTCTCGGTTGGCTCGCCAACGATGAAGCCAGGTCGCATTGCTCAAACCTCCTGTCCGCATCCGCACAAGCACATCGGATACATAGGCCGCACTAACTTGGTGCTTGTACAAAAAACGCAGCATCAGCTCGTAATCAGCCGAACTTTTGAGGCTTAAATTGAACAATCCGTACCGTTGATAGACTGTTCTTTTAACAAAAAATGCTGGGTGAGGAGGCATCCAACCCGCTAAAAAACTCTGGCGTTGAAAAGCTCCTGACTCCCAATGGCGAATCACCTGATGTGGATTGTGCTGATCCACATATTGCAGGTTGCCGTATACTGAATCTGCACCTGATTCCTGAAAAGAATTTGCGATTTGTTCCAATACGTGGGCGTGCGTATAAAAATCATCGGAATTGAGGATGGCAATGACGTCTCCACTTGCTGCCCTGATGCCTTTGTTCATCGCATCGTATACTCCTCGGTCTGGTTCTGAGATGAATATGTCGACAACATCGGAATATTGAGCTACGATTCTTGCCGTAGCGTCATGTGAACCTCCATCTACAATAATGTACTCAACATTTGGATAGGTCTGACGGGCTACACTTTCAATAGTGTGACGAATGGTTTTTGCGCTGTTGAACGCAGGAGTAACGATTGAAATCTTCATTCTTCGGTTTTTCGTTCTTGGGACTAAAAGGGCCTGGCCCTTTGTGTGTTTGGGAATAAATAGACTGCTTTGACCGGATTGAAAGATAACGTTACGGGTTTCTCGAAGATTTTGCAGGGACAAAGTTAATTCACAAGGGCTTATAAATACAGGGTTCCGGGTGTTGATTTTGAATATTTTTTGACAAATCTTTTTTTTATTGGTAATCAATAGATTATGCTTGATTGTGTTCGCATGGGCAAACGGACTCATTGTCGATTTGCCCAGGAATGTGTGCGTAAATACTTGCTCGTTTTAAATAAGCACCAACAAAATACCAAGGTGAAAACGGTCCCCTTAACCGCGTGATTCAACATAGTGACCAGGTCATTCTCTTGATCCATAAGCGGATAAAAGATTAGAGGTACCCACAACCAGAGCAATGGATAGTGGCAGAAAGCCAATCGCCGTAAGCCACGGTAGAGCCAATACAAGAAACGAACCCAAATCAAAACCACCAAAGGTGCCAACCAGGGGCCAAAATTAGCGTAAGCTTCGCCGGGTATGCCGATGTTCATCGATACATTGGGACTGAGTAGATTGCCAGTAAATCGAAACCAAATGCCAATGCCGCCAGCCTGTGGTTTGTCTGGCCAAAAGATGCGTGGTACCAGTGACGCTTTGATGGCTAATACCATGGTTTCTCCACGGGCATAAGGTTCCTCCGCAGGTACCCAACGATATACTTGTGCCAAATGGTTTCCCTGATTAAAACGATCCAGTGCCTGTTGCCAGCGTTGACCGTTCAAGGGGTTTTTAGTCCAATCAATTACAGTGTTGAAAAAAATGCGTTCATGTTGCCCACTTCCCCCCTGTGCCACACGCTCACGGTAATCATATTTCCAAACCAGAACAAGCGCTAAGAACAGTACCGCAACTCCACCAATGAGCAGCAAGGTCTTTTTCGTCCAACGATGCTGTGTTTGTAAATAAAGCATCATCCACAGTGGCCAAACAAATAGGTCGCCAAAAAAAGTGCTCTGCAAGGCTTTAAAAACCATAAAAATGAATACAAGTAGGAGGACTCCCGCCTTTACCCGCCAGGTCCAGCCCGAAAAAAACAAATGGAGCAGCCCAACCCATAACACCAGGCCGCTAAAAACACCTACTTGCCGTAAAGTACTTGGCAAAAATGGGGTGAAAAAATACATTGCCATACCATAAGTCAATAGTAAAAAAGGCAAATAGGGTTGTTGTTGCAGGTAGCTCTTTATCGAATGGATGAGTTCCTGATCCGTTGTAGGTTTTTTACGACTCCATGGAATAGTGCCCAAACCAATGGCCGTCAATACGGGTAGAAGATAGGAAAAGTACCAGGCTGCGGGGATGGGCATGGGTTGTAATACTTTTTCGGCAGGCAGCATAGATTGTATTAGATAGGCTAAACTTGGTACTAGGCCTAGTGTTAAAACAGCCAAGGCATTGTACAAAAAGAAGATAGAGAGTCGACGTGGACTTAGGTGTATTCCGGTATACACGATTGCCAGCAATAAGACCAAAAAAAAGAATACCGTAGAATATTCAATCATTTACTAATTTATTACCCGCTGTAAAAAGTTTGTTTGGTCGATTAAATGATGCCATTGTTTTCCAGCCATTCATCTAAAACGACCAAAGACCAAAGGTGTGACCATTTTATGCCCGGATTTCCTTGTTGGAAGTTTTGCCATAATTTGTCTAAAACAGCTGGTGAAAAATAGGACCGCTCGCCGAGTTGTTTCAAATGATTGGTGCAAAATTCATGCAGCGCTCCTTTCATCCACAACTCATAAGGCAAGGTGAACCCCATTTTTGGGCGATTCACTATAGTCTCAGGAAGCCATTCTCCCATCGCAGCAACCAGTAGTGGTTTGGGGTTGCGATTGGGCAATTTTATGCCGTCGGCAATGGCGAATAAAAGCTCAACTACTTCGTAATCCAAAAAAGGCACCCTTACCTCCAGCGCATGAGCCATACTCATTTGATCGGAATCGCGCAAAAGGACATTTTGCATATAGGTGCTGATTTCAGCAGCTGAAATTTGACTCAACAAGGGTGCAGTAGCAAAAAAAGGCTGGCTCTGAATTTTTTCAAGGATTTCATTTACCGAATTGGGTATTTTCTCTAAACCCGGGGCTAGTTTGGCAATGGCTTCTTCAGACCAACTTTGTCTGGACAAATGATAGGCAGTATAGGGATTCATCCGTGACAAACGCAGCACCTCGGCCATTTTTCGAACAGCTACACTTGAACTACTTTGTAGCAAGCCCCAAGCTATGGATTTGCGTAAAAAAGGAGGCAAAGTATTCACCCATTTTAAGCTGGCTAAATCTTTGCTGCGCTGAAAAATAGGGTAACCACCAAACAATTCATCACCACCCAAACCGGATAAGGCCATCTTGACACCTGCACTACGGGTTGCGCCGGATACCACGTAAGTATTTGGTCCATCTCCACTGACATGATCCATTGCCTTGAGTGCAACGGGTATCGTATGTAAAAAATCGTCGGCTTTGAGCCGGATTTCGTGGTGATCGGTTTGGTATTTTTCTGCAATCTGCCGGGCAAAAATCGCCTCGCTGTAAGCTTCTTCGGCAAAAGTAACCGAAAAGGTTTTGACTGTCGTCTTGCTGACTTGGCTCATTAAAGCCACAATAGAGCTGGAGTCGATTCCCCCCGACAGAAAAGCACCGAAAGGTACATCCGCAACCATTTGCCGGTCAACGGATTGAAGCAGTGCGTCACGAACCAGGTTACAAGCATGATTCCAATCCGGGGGTTCAAGCTTGGGTTTGTGGTCAAAGGGCCTCCAAAAGGCCGCTTCTTCCCGTTGGCCGTTGGCATGAATCATCAGATAATGCCCTGGTTCCAACATACGAACACCCTGTACCATGGTTTGGGGTGCATGTACTGTTTGGTAGCGTAGGTAATCGCTCAAACCACTAGGATTGACTTTGCGAGGCACCAGGCCGCTTGCCAACAGGGATCTTATTTCAGAAGCAAATAGGACTTGATGGGTTTGTTCGAAAAGATAAAGCGGTTTGATGCCCAGGTGATCCCGAGCAAGCAAAAGACTTTGCTGCTGCCGATCCCATAGCGCAAACGCAAACATGCCGTTGAGCCTTTTTAGACAATCTATTCCCCAGCGGGTATAGGCCGCCAAAATAACTTCAGTATCTGAACCAGATTGATAAGGATAGTCACTCAACTCAGCCTTTAGCGCTCGGAAATTGTAAATTTCTCCATTAAAAACCAGGACCAGATTGCCATTCGGACTCAACATGGGTTGGTGGCCAGCCCTCGACAAATCAATGATGGATAAACGACGGTGCCCCAACGCGACCGAACCTTCTACCCAGGAGCCCTCGTCATCGGGGCCACGGTGAGCCAAAGCCTCATTCATACGCTCCAACGGCGCGTACATTGCTTCGTTGTTTGCTCCCAGCTTTATTATTCCCGAAATGCCACACATGGGGCCTTGATTTAGTAGGAAAACCTAAATGTACTTAAAATTCAAAATTTGGATCCCTAAACAAAATACTTACTTTCTAAACTCCTTAAAATTAGTAGATATTCCCAACTGCGTTTGTCCTCCAGCTAAGTGGTAAACGCCCCGGCCAAAATCAATCCGGAAACGACTTACCTTCAGGCCAACCCCAAACGTAAAGCCAGCCAAACTACTGTAACCTTGTACCGTCATTTCACGGTGCATGCGGTAATTGTAACCAAATCGTATGCGAAAATTTTCTCGCGCACCGATTAAGAGTTCACCGTTGAAAACCAGGTGGCGAAAAAAATTGTCCAGCCAAAGGTTGAAATCAGAAGGCTCGCTGGGTTCTTCCCCCAAAAAGATCGTTCCTGTTTCCAGGTTCGGATCGTCGTAGAGTAGATTCCAACGATTGAGCGAGGTATAAATGATGGAAAAGCGAAAGGGTAAATACTTGAGTTGTTTGGAAAAACCGAGTTGCAAGTCAAAAGGCAGTGGTTCTTTTCCAATGTTGGGATCGTAAGTAGACAGTTGTTGACCAAAGTTGCGAAACACCAGGGTGACCGCAGTCCGTTTGGCCGTATCCCGATAAGTAGCCGCCAAATCAGTAGCTAGGCCAGTGGAACTATATTGGCCAAATTGGGAACTGATCAAACGCAAATTGGCACCCACATTGAGCCGATCGTACACGGGGTGGGCCACACCAGCTACAATGGCGTATTCCGCAGCGTTGAAAGTGCCCAGGGTTTGAAAAAATTCGTCGGTGTGCTCAATTTCGCCATACCGCGCGTATTGTACACCGGCATGCAGCGTGGTACCTTTTTGACCCAATCGATGGCCAAAGTTGAAAGCACCATGCTGCATTTGTTTGCCGATGAAACCATGGTTAAAAGCCAATTGCTGGTGCATTAAGGGGTTTAGCGCAGCTGGATTGCTCCAGGCCAAGCTCACATCATCATCGATTACCGTAATCAGATGTCCGGCTAAACCTGATACTCTTGCGGAGCTTGGGATGTTCAGGAAGGCGTAGGTACGCTGCCCCCCGGTAATTTGAGCCTGAATGGAGATCAGGCTACTCATGCCCAGCAAAATCAAGTATAGACGTGTCCTCATGCAAGAATTGTTTTTCAACCTTTTGATTTTTTACTTTTTGCATTACTGCCTTTGTAGTGGGGCAAAAATAAGTGCTCATTTTTCTTGAGCCAAAGGATTAGATAAGGCACTTGAAATAAACCGTTTACTTATCTAATCCTTTGGCAAAATGAGCACTTATTTTTTTATCGCCCTTTTGCTTTTTTCTTGCGACCACACCGTCCGGCAGATGCCCATGTTGCATTCCATGGTTTTGTAATGCTGCCCTTGTTCATCATAAAACTTAAGCGGCCCATGTTCATTGTCGCCATCTTTGTATCTGCCCTCCACACTCAACTGACCATTGGGATGGTATTCTTTGAATGGTCCGTTTTCAGTATTGCCTTCAAATAGTACTTCTTCTTTGAGCTGTCCAGATTCATAATACTGAAGCCATTTGCCTTCAATATTGTTGTTTGTGTAGGTGCATGCCAGCTTGAGTTGCCCACTTGGGTAAAAAGACTTGTACGGTCCGTTAAACAAATCTTCCTGGTATGTTTCCACAATCAACGTATCCCCATCAGGATAAAACAAAACCCGTTGGCCATCGAGTTTACCATTTTTGTAGTTGGCTTCTTCCAGTTTTGCCCCTTTGGTAGTCATTTTACTAAAGACCCCCTCTTTCAATCCATCGCTGTCTCGGCGGGTAAATTGGAGCAAATTTCCATCAGGATCCGTTTCTTCTACGGTTTCGAGCATAAACGTAGCATTGGACTCTGCTGGATCACTATTGGGAGTCAATTTATTCTGATCAGTATGTTGATCGGAGTTGCTGTTGACGCATCCCAGCACCAGCACCGTGAGTGCTCCAAGGCGCAACCAATGTTTAATTGATGTATACATACTACGCCGGTTTTTTCCCTACCGATTCTCGACCGATGCTGTGGTAATGAAACCCATGATCAACCATAGCTTCCAGGTCGTACAGATTGCGGCCATCAAAAATGACATCGTGCTTCATGAGTTCCTTCATCACCTGGAAACTGGGGGTGCGGAATACACTCCATTCGGTAATGATGGCCAGCGCATCAACGTTGATGAGCACTTCGTATTGGTCTTTACATAGCTCGATGCGGTCGCCAAAATAGCGATGAATGTTTTCCATTGCCTCGGGGTCAAAGGCTTTGATGGTTGCCCCAGCATCCAGCAAGGATTCGATGGTATACAAGGCGGGCGCCTCCCGGATGTCATCCGTATTGGGTTTGAACGCCAAACCCCAAATGCCGATGGTACGACCGCTTAGGTCCTCCCCAAAATAGGCTTTGATTTTGTCAGCCAGGGTGTAACGCTGTCGGTCGTTTACACTCATTACGGCACTAAGAATACTAAAATCGTAGCTAAAATCATTAGCTGTTTTGGCCAATGCTTGCACATCTTTAGGGAAACAACTGCCGCCATAACCTACACCTGGAAACAAAAAACGTTTGCCAATGCGCGAATCACTTCCCATACCCATACGTACCATGTCGACATTTGCGCCAACCTTTTCACATAAATTGGCAATTTCATTCATGAAAGAAATGCGGGTAGCCAGGTAGGAGTTGGCGGCATATTTGGTCATTTCAGCGGAACGCTCATCCATGAAATAAATCGGGTTGCCCTGCCGTACAAAAGGCTCGTACAATTGTTTCATTACTTTACGGGCTCTTTCCGAATTGGTGCCAATAACCACCCGATCGGGCTTCATAAAGTCTTCAACAGCTACTCCCTCTCGTAAAAATTCGGGATTAGAAACCACATCGAACAGGGTTTCGCTGGTATTTTCGGCGATGATGGCGTGTACTTTTTCAGCCGTACCTACCGGAACTGTACTTTTATCAATGATAATTTTATAGTCTTTGATCAAGTGGGACAATTGTTTTGCAACACCCATGATGTAGGACAGATCGGCTGATCCATCTTCGCCAGGAGGGGTCGGTAAGGCCAAAAAGATAATCTGTGCCGCATCTACCGCCTCCTTTACATCGGTGGTGAATTTTAAACGCCCCTGTTTCGAATTGCGTTCAAACAAAAGCTCCAAGCCAGGTTCAAAAATGGTTATTTCACCATTGCGCAGCTTTTCAACTTTTTGAACATCAATGTCAACGCAGGTTACATTGTTACCCGTTTCTGCGAAACAAGTGCCTGTAACCAAACCAACATAACCAGTACCAATTACAGCTAAGTTCATTTTTTTAGGTTTTGAATACAAAATTACAGTTTATCTAGTATACATTTTTTCACTAAACTCAAAAACGCAAAAACGATTGCCTAATATCTGACAAAAACTTTGGTATTGACAATTATTTATTGGTTAGGAACGCTAACGGTTCAAAATATTTTATTAATTTGCGTTAGGATTTGCCCCATTTGGAATTAAATCAAAAGACCTATTCACCAAATGTAAGCAGAAATACCAATGAGACACGTAAATTACTCCGTTCTCGAAAAGCCAATTGGTTTCGAGAACTACAACACCGTTCTCGAAAAGTCAGCTGACTACGAGAACTACCGCGCTATCCTCGAAAAGTCAATTGGCTACGCGGATTACCACGCTTTGATTGAACAACTATTGGCGCAAAGCCACTACTTGTCGCTCAAAAGTGTTGAAGACGACACGCACGACACCCGTTTGACCCTCATCAGGATGGAACGGCTGGACAAGACTGCGCGCATGACCGCCCACACGCGGTTGCGAATAGCGGCTATCCACACTCCGATGATTTGGCTTACCTTGACGGAGGCTTGGTGTGGTGACGCAGCTCAAATTGTGCCTACCATTCAAAAAATGGCGTCTTTGAACGACAAAATTGAGCACCGTTTGGTATTTAGAGACCAACATCCCGAGCTGATGGATGCTTTTCTCACGAACGGAACCCGCTCCGTCCCACTCACCATCATTCTTGAAAAAAAGACCTTAAAAGTGCTGGGTCATTGGGGCCCTCGACCACGAGAATTGCAGTCATTCGTGCTCGACAACTTACAAGAACTGAGTAAAATCGAGGATGAGCAGGACTACAAAATGCGCAATACCGAGTTTTGGACTAAAGTCCAACGTTGGTATGCCAAGGACAAAACCTACAGCACCCAAAAGGAGTTTCTGGATGTCTTGAAAAAGGCTTAGTGCTCGTTTTAGTTGTCGTGTAAAACCACAATTTTGCCTGTAGCCGTACTTGGTTTTCCAAATCCGGCCTCTCGAGGATTGCTGGAGCTAAAGATCAGGTAGATGCCTGATTGCACCCTGCGCCCACGGTAGTCGCGACCATCCCAAATGGCCTGTCCACCGAGTGCACGGGTTTCGTATACCAAATTTCCAGCTACATCAGTAATCTTTACCGCTGCATCTCGGGCCAAACCCCGAATGGCAATTGGGCCACTATAATCCGGACGTACTGGATTGGGATATACTTTAAGTTCAACGTTGTGGACTTTTCCACCTTCTACTGCGTCGCTTTGGAGCACAATGATGCCACTTTCAGTACCGATAAATGCTTCACCTGTTTTGGGGTTGATCACGATGTCTAAAATGGCATTGTTCAGCAATGGAGAATTCAGCGTAGTGAAATGAGACAATTGCTCCCTGCCACTGGGGGAGAGTACAAAAACACCATTGCGCGTACCTACCCACTTGCGGTTGGCTCCATCTACTGCGATAGTGGTCACTACTTCGGTTTCGAGTAAGTATGCGCCCAGGCCATTGATGATTTCTACCACCCGGCGAGTCCCTCGACAGTTTTCATCAAAAGCATTGGAACCACACTCAAAAATAACCACACCTTCACCCGTGCCTACCCACACATCGCCGTCTAGGTCTACAGCCAGGCAATTGACCTGGTTGGTTTGTAACTCACTGTTGGCCGTGGTGAATACTCGACAGCGATTATCGGCATCGTCGTCCAGTTTGCCCGAATCAAATACGATCAAGCCCGCAGAGTTCGAACTGGAACAAAACCACTTGTACCCATTCTGATCCACGGCTACCTGATGCAGGGATGTGACCCCGCAGGAAGGCCGAAAACTCTTCCATTTTCCATCCTTGCTAAGCACCGAGATAGGGTTGGCTGCCAGGTGATTGGCCACCCAGAGGTTTTCTTCGGCATCAAAAGCCAGGCCACTGATTCGGGTACGAGCTGCGTCACCCACGGTATTGTTGAGGGTAGAATTTTTTTCGTTGAACAAAGTGAATTGATCACCATCCAGCTCTACCAGCCCTTCATAAAAAGACCCTACATACACTTTATTGTTGCTGGGATGAGGGGCAATGGTCATTACATCGGAGAGGTCATCCTGCAAGTCATTGGCATTTTCGCCCCGTAAATAGGGTGCATTGAAGCGGGTGAATACATCCCATCGACCATCAATATAAGAAGCAAAGCCATCTGAACGATTGAGGTAACTAAAGGTCCGGTTGACTCCCCCGGTTGCCAGCCAAAGTTCCTGGTCACGCACAGCCATTTCCCACACCTTGTCCGAAAAAGGGGAGTTGAACACGTAAGTGCGACAATTGGCGTCTTTCAAACTATTGAGTACCCGAAACTCCATCCATTCATCCCCCATCCAGATCCGTCCTGTTTGATCTTCTACCGCGTAATTGGGAATGCCCATGCAAGAATTACTGGCTTCTTGGCGCGTGCCATTGGCATCAAACGCCACCAAAGCACCCCGATCACAATTGCTTTGGCAGCGATAACCAACCAGCAAATTTTTTCCTTCAGCGCTCAAGTATTGGATGGAAAACCCTGCACGGGTGTACAACAATTCCGGACGGGCAGCCTCCATGCGGTACAAACTACGATTGATGTCGAAATACAATTTATTGTTGAACAAGGAAATGGCCTTAGACTCATAAGAAGCTGGGAAGCCAGATTCAGGACCCAAAAAGCTCCAATTGCTGAAGTTTTGCAAATTGGGTTCGGAAAGCGCTACCCGGTAAATTCCTCCCTCGGTGGCTGCATAAATGTACCCTTCGAAAGATACGGCACCGTATACATCCAAACCAGTAAAAGTAGAAAAGGAAAATTCCCGCTTGTTAAGGTTTAGCCGCGACAGGCCATAATTGCCACAAACAAATACATTGTCAGTATTTTCGACATTGATGGCGTGTACAATTTTGTCTCCCACAAAATTGCTGAAGTTGGTGATTTGGTTGAGGGTAAAAACGGGGCCTGTTTCAGGCACTACGTCGATCACACTGTTGTCGTAGAGCACCAACAATGATTTACTGCCTGCGACATAAGTCAAAATTTTAGCTTTGGTATTGCTCAGGCCATGCACCCGACTGATTTCCTGAAGGGAAAAATCGGCCTTGTCGATCGCTAAAATGGATTGTTCAGCAGCGTAGTAAACCTTATCACTACTTTGAGTGACAAAACGCCCGGTGCGCAAAGGCAACATCGATCGCCATTGACCTATCGCCAAGGTGCTGGTATCGACTTGGGCATGAAGTCCCAAGAGCGAAAAAAGAAAAAAGAAGAGTAAGGTAGTATGGCGCATAGGTATAGTTGAAAGGTTGAGAAAGTTGAGAAGGTTTAGGGAGGTTGAGGCTACCGCGAGCGGTTTTGACAATGTTCTTGCCTAAGTAGCTGCGGTAGCCTAAACTTTCCTCAACCTCCTCAACTTTCTCAACCTACTTTACATTATTCTTTAACCCGATTTTTTTTGTACAGCCCACTACTTTCCAGGTATTTTAACACTGGTTCAGTGACCAAATATTGAATCGGCAAATCAGTGGTCAGGCATTCGCGAATGTAGCTGGCCGAGATTTGCATTTGTGGTACCTTATCAAACACTTTGATTTGAGGATGGTTTGCCAGTTCCCCCAACTCATAACCAGGCCGATGATAGACATAGATTTCAAAATCGCGCAAAATCAAGTCGTAATTTTTCCATTTGGGCAAAGTAGGTAAATTGTCACCACCCATGATGAGCACAAACTGTTTATCCGGATGCCTTTCGCGCAAATAGGCCAGGGTATCGATGGTATAGGAGGGTTGGGGCAGTGAAAACTCGATGTCGCTGGCCCGCAATCTGAGGTTGTCGTCAATAGCCAGGCGTACCAGGTGTAGGCGATCCTGATCCCGGGCCAGGGATTGTTTGAGTTTTAGTGGGTTCTGGGGTGAAACCACCAACCACACTTCTTTCAGGTCCGTTTGGGTCGCCATGTGGTTGGCAATGATCAAGTGGCCAACGTGAATGGGATTAAAGGATCCGAAAAAAAGCCCAATTTTTGTAGGATTACGGGTATTCATCGCTTGGTTAGATTCGAGATGGCCTAAAATCGTTGCCTCTTTGAACGCCTTTGTAGTGGGGCAAAAATAAGTGCTCATTTTTCTTGAGCCAAAGGATTAGATAAGGCACTTGAAATGAATCGTTTACTTATCTAGTCCTTTGGCAAAATGAGCACTTATTTTTTTATCGCCCCTTTTAACTTACTTGTTCACCAATTTTTCCGAATCTACGCTCCCGATTTTGAAAATCAATGATGGCTTGAAAGAACTGTTCCTTGTGAAAATCGGGCCACATGGTGGGCGTGAAATAAAACTCGGCATAAGCCAACTGCCACAGCAAGAAATTACTGAGTCGGTTTTCTCCACTGGTACGAATCAGCAGCTCGGGATCGGGAATGCCTCGGGTGGATAAGGCGTTGGCGAAGCTGGCTTCATTGATGTCTTCCAGTTCCATTTTTCCATCCTTGACGAGTGCAGCCATTTGACGGGTTGCTTCGAGGATTTCCCATTTCGCGCTGTAATTCAAGGCCAAAATCAAGGTCATGCGGGTGTTGCTGCTCGTATTGGCGATACCATCCAACAAGGCCCGATACGTCCTGCTGGGCAATTTGCTCAGGTCACCAATGGCTTCCAGTCGGATGTTGTTTTTATTGAGGGTCGCTATTTCTTTGTGTAAGGTATCAACCAGCAAGGTCATCAGGGCATCTACCTCGAACTTGGGGCGCCCCCAATTTTCGGTCGAAAAAGCATAGAGTGTCAGATATTTTACACCCAATTCTGCGGCCGCTTCCGTCGTTTCGCGAACTGCTTTCACTCCATTGCGGTGCCCAAAAACCCTGGCTTGTCCATGTTGCTTGGCCCAACGCCCATTTCCATCCATGATGATCGCGATGTGTTGAGGCAAGCGATCAGTATCAATCAGTTGTTTCAAGTCCATCTTGCAAAAGTAAAAAGAAATGCTTGGTTTTTAAATTCATATGATGCCGCATTTCCTTATCTTGCCCAAAAATAAGCTAATTAGAAACCCGCCCCAATTTTTTATCATCGGAACCGTTTAGTTGCAGAAATTTTGGAATTAAACGTTGCAACAACCCTAACAGATTATGATAGTCGAAAGCGTCGAAACAGAGGTACTAAAATTTGGTGAGTTTGATTACAAACGCCCAGATATGAGTCAATTGTCTGCTGATTTTGAGCGGCTTTTTGCAGCTTTTAACCAAGCTGGTTCTTTTGAAGAGCAACAAGTTCTTTTCGAAGAAATCAATACGCTGCGCACTACTTTCAGCACCATGTACAATATTTGTCACATTCGGCATACCATTGATACAAGGGATACTTTCTACGATGCAGAGAATACTTTTTTCAATCAAGAAATGCCCACCTTTCAATCTTTTAATACCACATTACACAATATATTGTTGAATTCCCGATTTCGCGAATCATTCGAACAGCTCTGGGGCGAGCAATTTTTTCGCATTGCCGAGCTCAATCGCCGGACTTTTGCTCCCGAAATTTTGACTGATTTGCAGGAGGAGAATCGCTTAACCAGTGAATACGTCCGTACCAAGGCGGGAGCTCAAATTGAATTCCAGGGGGAAACCTACAACTTGTCGGCCCTCTTACCCTTAGAATTGTCAGAAGATCGCGCCATACGCCAAGCAGCTAGTGAAGCCAAGTGGTCTTTTTTTGCCGAACACGCTGGACAAATAGAAGGCTTTTATGACCAGTTGGTGCACATACGACACAATATTGCCCAAAAATTGGGCTATTCGCACTTCACCGATTTGGCTTATGACCGCCTTTCCCGTTCCGATTACAACGCTGCAGATTTGGTTGGTTTTCGAGAAGAAATTGTCAAATACATCGTACCCCTGGCCAGTCGTTTGTATGAGCGCCAACAAAAACGCCTCGGACTGGATCAGCTCTGTTATTACGACGAAGAATTTCGATTTGCTTCGGGTAATCCCAAACCCCAAGGGGAGCCCTCCTGGATTGTTGAGCAGGCCAAGCAGATGTACCGCGAAATGTCGACAGAAACCGACGAGTTTTTTACCCTCATGCAGGACGCTCAGCTGATGGATCTCGAGAACAAAGCAGGTAAAGCTACTGGTGGGTATTGCACTTTTATTGAAGGTTATCGTACTCCATATATCTTTTCTAATTTCAATGGCACCAGTGGTGACGTTGATGTACTTACGCATGAGTGTGGGCACGCTTTTCAGGTATTTAGCAGCCGAAACATTGGCTTGAGTGAATACAAATGGCCAACTTTTGAGGCCTGCGAAATTCATTCGATGAGCATGGAATTTTTTGCCTGGCCTTGGATGCACTTGTTTTTTGGCCCAGATTCTGACAAATACAAATTCATGCATTTATCGAATTCCATTTACTTTTTACCTTACGGCGCAGCTATTGATGAGTTTCAGCACCGGATTTATGCCAACCCGGCGATGAGTCCAGAGGAACGCAACCAGGTGTGGTCGGAAATGGAGCAGAAGTATTTACCCCACCGCAATTATGGCGATAATGCTTTTTTGAAGCAGGGGGGATTTTGGCACAAGCAAGGGCATGTATTTACTTCTCCATTTTATTACATTGATTACGTGTTGGCCCAAATTTGTGCATTTCAGTACTGGAAATGGGATCAACAAAACCATGTGGCTGCCTGGGAAAGTTATGTGCGTTTGTGCAAAGCAGGTGGGAGCAAGCCTTTTCTGGAATTAGTAGATTTAGCGGGCCTTACCTCGCCCTTTAAGAAAGGTTGTGTACAGGCGGTGGCTGAAGAAATTGCCAACTGGTTGGAAAACATTGATGACTCTAGTTTTTGATTTTTTTAGTGTAACTATCTTTGATGAAATAATTTCTGTATAACTAAAACCTAAGCCAATGGAACTGATTTTTCAGTGCTTTGCTACGGCATTCACATTGACATACTTCGCGATTCCATCAATTGTTAAAATTGCAGTGGACAAAAACCTGATGGACAACCCGGGCGAAAGAAGCTCCCATCAAGTCAGCACACCTTCCCTGGGCGGTATTGCCATCTTTTCGGGGGTGATTTTTGCGATTGTCATGTGGGCACCTACCATGGTTTTTTCTAAAGTTCAATATTTGCTTGGCGCTTTTATCATTATCTTTTTAATCGGAGCAAAAGACGATATCGCCCCTGTGTCGCCAGCTAAAAAAATGCTGGCGCAGGTAGGTGCGGCGACCATTATTGTACTCAATTCCAATGTGGAGTTGCGTAGTTTTTATGGTTTGCTGGGGATACACAACTCCTTACACCCCTGGTTTTACCTTATCATTTCGATATTCACCATATTGGTTTTGATTAATGCTTTCAATTTGATTGATGGTATTGATGGCTTGGCGGCGGGTGTTGGTGCATTGATCTGCACAACGTTGGGCTGCTGGTTCTACCTTACGGGGCAAATTGAATTTACAGTGGTCGCTTTCGCAACGGTGGGTGGGATTTTGGCATTTTTGCGCTACAACATCAGTCCGGCGCAGATTTTTATGGGAGATACAGGTTCTTTGCTCATCGGCATGATTTGTGCTATTCTGATTGTTAAATTCATCGATTCCAACTATAACCTCCCGGCAGATCACGGCTATCGTTTTCAAGGCGGACCGGCAGTAGCAATAGGGGTGATGATCATTCCGATTTTTGATACTTTGCGAGTGTTCATTACTCGGATGATGCGGGGCATTTCGCCATTCAAACCGGATCGCCGGCACATCCATCATTTGTTGGTTGATGTAGGTTTCAACCACATGGAAGCAACGGCTATCTTGGTTTTTGTCAACAGCTGTTTCATCTTGTTTGTATTTAGTTTTCATGCCCTGCTCAACATGCATTGGATCATCCTCATTATGGGATTGGTAGCAGGTGTGCTCACGTATTTTCTACACAAGCGAGTACGGGAACTGAATCAGGCTAAGGCGCAGTTTCAAAATGAAGTAACCATTTGACTGGACTCTTTATGGTGCATTGGTGGCTGGTTTTTTTAGGGGGAGGTCTGGGTAGTTTGGTCCGTTTTGCGATGGCGCGGTGGCTGGTTCAACCTGGGCCACATTTTCCTTGGGCTACGTTTTGGACCAACTTGATTAGCTGTGCTGTGCTGGGCGTGCTGGCAGGTCTGCGCCTCAAAGGACTTTTACAACCCAATGCTCAATACCTGCTGATGACAGGATTCTGTGGTGGATTTAGTACTTTTTCCACACTGAGTTTGGAGGCCTGGAGTTTGTTGGAACAGCAACATTTGACTTTGGCCCTGCTGTATGTGCTGCTGAGTGTTGTTTTGGGTGTTTTGATGATTTTTTGCGGCATCAAAGCTGCATTGTTTTTATAAACTCTGTGTGTTATGCGCTTGACTCACGAAATGTTGGACCGCCTGGACCAACTTGAAGCCAAATATGGCCAAATGGGCCAGGATATGTTGTCCTATCTGGATGGGCTTTTGTACGCGGATTATTTGACTTATTGGGATTACATCCATCTGGATACCTTATTGAGTTTGCAAAAACCACAAACCCAATTCCCCGATGAGAACATCTTCATCATTTACCACCAAATTACCGAGCTGTATTTTAAATTGAGTTTGTTGGCTTTGCGGCAATTGTTGTCGGAGGAACATCCTACTCCTGCTTTCTTCCTGCGCCAGATGCGGCGGGTCAATCGTTATTTTGATCAATTGGTCCAGTCCTTCGACATCATGGTGGAAGGTATGGACCGGGATGAATTCCTCAAGTTTCGCATGAGCCTCCTACCCTCCAGCGGCTTCCAATCGGCTCAATTTCGCATGATTGAAATCATGTGTACCGACTTTGTAAACTTGCTCCACCACGAGCATCGCGATAAAGCCACTGAGTCGGCCAGCTGCGCCGATTTGTATCCCTATTTGTACTGGCAATCGGGCGCCACAGAGTTGGCTACAGGCAAAAAAACACTTACTCTTCAGCAATTTGAGCGAAAATACCGTCAGGATTTGATCCAACTGGGTGAAGATTACCGCTACAAAAACAGTTGGCAACGCTACCAACAATTGCACCTGGAGGGTGAAGAAGCCGAACAAATTCGCCAGGAGTTGCGCGAGTTTGACCAGAAAGTGAACGTGAAGTGGCGCTTGTCCCACTTCCGCTCCGCCGTGCGCTACCTCGACAATAAGCCGCAAATCATCGAAGCGACGGGCGGCACAAACTGGCAGAAGTACCTGCCTCCAAGGTTCCAGTTGGTGGCGTTTTTTCCAGGATTGTGGTCAGAGGAGGAGAAGGGGGAGTGGGGGAAGAGGGTTGGATGAGCGTATTTGGATCAATAAACAAGACTAATCAGCAAGCACCCCTGCATCTTTCCACAAAAAAATGCAGTTTTGCAGTATCATTCATCAAATCATTCGCGTAATGAACGTCAAGCAAATTTTGGTTGGCTTGCTCATCCTAGCCATGCTTGGATTCGGGTTTGTCCAATTTCAATCCGATTTGGCCATTATTTCCAGCAACGCTTTCTCCCTAATCGGCATCATCGTGGTGGTGGGATTGCTGGGGTATGGCGCTTATCGGATTTTGAGAGACTAAAATAAAGGTTGAGAAAGTTGAGGGAGGTTGAGGCTACCGCAAGCGACTTAGACACGCCACTGGCACACGCACACTATCACACACAAACACACACCCATTCTTGCGGTAGCCTCAACTTCTAAACGCCTCAACTTTTCAAGGAATCTTCACCTCCTTCACCTTCCTTGGCAACCAAACCAGCATTTGGTTCGATCCCCGATTGCACCAGGAAAAATATGGCACGGCCGTGATTTTTTGTTTGATGGTTTGTGCACCAATTCCGTCCGCAGTAGGCACGATGGCCATACCTGTACCTGTCAGCGTCATTACGCCGCCAAGTAGATCGGAACGCCATTCTGAGGT
>JAIXOO010000307.1 GCA_027486765.1 Saprospiraceae bacterium | reverse complement strand
CCTTGATCGCGATGGCTTCGAGGTGGTGCAGTTCGGCTTTTTCGTAGTTGCCCATAGATCTGTACAGACTTGCCAGGTTGTTCAGGATTTCAGCGTAATCGGAATTGTCCTTACCTTGTACTTTCTCCCGGATAGTTTTGGTTTCGAGGTAAAGTGCTTCGGCTTTTTCGTACTTGCCCATATCCATGTAAATGAGCGCGAGGCCGTTCATACTGGCTGCATAATCGGGATGCTCCTTGCCTCGCACCTTTCCAAAGATGTCTTTGGCTTCAAGTAGCAGCAGTTCTGCTTTTTCGTACTTGCCGATATCCTGGAAAAAGAGCGCCAGATTGTATAGGCTGGCGGCATAATTAGGGTGCTCTATACCCAATGCTTTTTTTCGGGTTTCCATGGCCTCAAGGTAGAGTGGCTCGGCTTGGTCATACTTGCCCATGGACTTATAAAGAATGGCCAGGTTATTCAGGGCTCCAGCATAATCGGAGTGCTGCTTTCCCAATGCTTTTTCCCGAATGGCGATGGCTTCGAGGTACCACTTTTCGGCCTCTGGGTTATCCCGTTTAAGGGCATTCACCCTGCCCCGATTGAAAGCGCAATTGCCATATGCTGCTGATTCTTTTCCCAGTTTTTCGAGGGCCAGTTTTTCAGCGGCAGCATTCACTTCGAGGGCTTTGTCAAATTCCCGCTTACTGCTAAGTGTACGCGAAACCTGGACGAGACTATCCACCCGCCGCAGCGCCACCGAATCCATCGTTTGTGCACTCAATAAACCCGTGATAAGGCAAAAAGCCATCCATAAACTGTTTCTCATAGTAGTATTGATTAACAGGGTGGGGTGAATTAAGTGCTGGAACATGCTACTGGACATTTTTGTATTTCAGAAGCGAAGGACATGAATTGCCACGTGCTTTAGCTCGTGGATGGAGATTGCCTTTTGATGGACTTTAGTCCTAGCATTAGTTTTTAAGCGAGGGCTAAAGTCCATTTTTAAAAAATCCAGCTAACCACGCGCTAAAGCACGTGGCAATTCATGTCCTCCGAGTAACATGTCCAGCACTTATAACAACAACTTAATTGCTTTTCGAGCCTGTCTGCGGTAAGGATGCCCTGGGTTTGCCGCTATCGTGGTGAATTGGGCAAGTGCTTCCGGCTTTTTGTCCGCCAACAATAGGGCCAGGCCCCGGTACCATTCCAGTTGGGGTTTCCAATCCAATTGACGACTCTGGATTTGGTCGAAATGAAGCAAAGCTTCCTGGCCTTCACCCGTTTCCATCAGGCAATAAGCTTGCAGGTAGTGCAAGGTATCGTTAGTGGCTTGGGTGCTGCTCAATTGCTCCAATTCAAGGTAAGCTGCGGTGAAGTCCCGTTTTTTCAGGTTTTCGTCGACGCTGGAGAATGCCCCACTTACTTCAAGCCCTTGCAGGGGATAATCCAGGTACCACAGTTGATCAAGCAGGGCTTTAAGTGCCGCATTGGCTTCGCCTGCACCGCGTGTAGCAACCAAGTCGGGAGCAGGATTAAGTGGCTCAGGAATGAGCTCGTCTTGTAGTGCAAAGGTGGGGAAAATAGGATCAGGTGCCACCGGAACTTCTTCCTTCGGTTTGATTTGGGCAATGGGGGGCTTCTCCCGAGGTTTTTCTAATTTATTCTGTTCAGGCGTTTGTTTTTTGGAAGGCGACGGTGAGCTAGGGGCTTGCTTTTCACTTGGCGGCACACTTCGTGTAGCCTCATTTTTACTGAAAAACCAATAGGCCACGGCGGCCAAAAAAGCCAGCGCAGCCAGGGTGAACAGCAGCCTTCTCCAAAGCGTTCGTCGGTGCTGGGCAGCCTGTTCAGTAGCCACTTCGCGCAACTTGGCTTCCAGCCTCAAACCCGCCAAGCCCTCCATGACTTGTGCGGCTGCGCGGCGTTCGTCGTCTTCAGCGTTGTTACTCAGGTATTGTTCGTAATCTTCCATTGTCGCGCTATTTGGATCAATTTTTTCATACAATCGCTGCGTTTTATCTTCAGCGAATCGGTAGTGGTATAGCGGGTCCAGCCTTGGCGCACCACTTCTTCGTCGGGATAACCCTCGATATGGTGGAGCCGGATGACTGATGTACAAGGTTCGCCCATTTGTCCCAAAAATTGCCGCACCAGTTCTGCGGATTCGCGTTGCCGGTTGCTGGCTTCTATGTCTGGGTCGTGCAAATCGTGGTGGTCTTCGATCGATTCATAGTTTGTTTGGCGTTTTCTGGTCATCGACAAGGCCACCCGCTTCATGATTTCCACGAGGTAACTAGAGGGGGCATGACCTTGAAACTGGTAAGAGCCGTCCTCTATTTTTCGCAAAAAGATGAGCGAACTTTGGTTGAGCAATTCATCGACGCTTTCTGGCGCCAGTTTGTATTGCTCAACCAATTTTTTTGCCGAGGGCATCGCCTTGTTTTGTACGCAACGTATTGCCGAGTTGTTCAAACTTTTCAGGGCTTGAAACAATTGCTCATTGTTTTCAAATTGTCGACAAGGGTTTGAAGGTGTCAGCCACTCGGTAATGCGCATCGAACTCAAGCTTATATTGTATTGATCAACTTAAAGGTAAGTGTTTTTTGAAAAAAATTAGGCTGGGCTTAAATGGTGTCTTGTAATTATTATGTTAAAAATTCGGCACCTGACTCAATTCCACCCCCAGCACATGTTTACTGATCACATTCAAATCCGAAGCCTTCCCTTCAAAATGAAAGGTTTGCTGCACATGTCGGTAAGTCCCACCCTTTTTGAGCACCAGGGCAGGGGAGGAGGTTTCCAGTTCATAAAAAGCGCCCATTTGTTCCCCTTTGTCATTCGGGCCATCGTTGTAGGTGTTCACCACGTCGCCACGGTAGGGGTAGCGCTGGATTTCCCACATGGAGTTGACATAAGCGGTATCGCCGGCGTAGCTGAAACGCACGATGGTCAAAGCGCCTTTTTCGGCGTCGTAACTGCCTGCAAGAGGTTTGACAATGGCAGGTGGGATGCCAATTTTACCCCGCGATTTGGCGTCGCCCTTGAAGAAGAGCACACTGTCTTTTTTGATCAAACGATCGGCAGCGATTTTGCCAAAATAGGCATCGTTGACCAGAGCGCTGCCCCCAGCTTTGTAGGGCAACATGACCACTTGGTTTGGGCTGGCTTTCAACATGCCCAAAAGCCAGATGGAGAGTACGCCTTTGGACTTGTCCCAATCATCTTGGCCAACGTTAGTGAGGCGATTGTCACTTTCGTAACCTACCCATTTTACTGCGTTGAGGGGAATTCGCAAGAGGTCGCTAGCTTGTTTTTCGGTCAACAGTCGGATTTGGCGCTCAATCTTGAGGTCGAAGCGGGTGCCCGCGTAGTTCTCGATACTGAAACTTTTGGCAAAAAGTGCTTGGGTTTTATCTTTTTGCACGGCTGGATAGGTCATGGTATCAATGGCACCAGGGGTTTGCCAGTGGGCAAGGTCAAAAGGGTCTCCTTTTTTGAAATACAGGGCGTATTGCCCACCTTCCGGACCCAACCAAAAACGTTCTTCGCCACCAAAGGCATTGATGTGGGGCTGGTATTCGCCTTTGGAGATCAAATCGTGGTTGATCCAACCGTAGCTGGTGCCTTCCATCCCGGCGGCTGTGCTGGTCATCACGCGGCCCTGGTAGGCCGCGGCGAGCAGGACCTTGCGATCGCCGTCTTCGAGCAGGATGAGGGGGGTGTGTGCTTTGAGTTGGGTGTAATCGTAGGCGAAAGAGCCCTCTTTATCAGTCGTTCCTTTAGCCGGTGGAGTGTTTTGACAAGCTTGTAACAAGCAAAAGATCAGGAGGAAAAGAAGTGATTGTTGCATAGGTGTTTTTCTGGTGATCTGATGTAAATGCTGATAAGTACCAGATCACAATTGATGATCTGGTACTTATTCAAATGTAGACAATTTTGGGGATGTGTTGAAATCATTCGTTTTCAAATTGAATTTTGTTCATCCACGGTTTTTTCAGCGTGTTCAGATTCATATATCTTTTGCTGAAAAATGGTTTTTAAAGCACTAAATTAGAGCTTGAAACAGAGCCACCCAATCCCATAAATTTTGTGCTGGCCTTGCTAAACGAACCTATCATCATGAAACACCAAGTCCTTTTGTACTCCCTCCTTGCTTTTTGCCTGCTGTTTGGACAGTCGCCTTTACTCGCTCAATCCAGTGTCACCATCCCCATTGAATCAAAAGATTATGCGCTGGTACTTCAAACTGATGCGGATCAACGCTTAGGCATTACCCATTTTGGCAAACGCCTCAGCAATGCTGCCGAATACGCGGGCATCAAGGCCCTCTACAAACACAACGACGGCAATGCCGGGATTTACAATAATGTCTACACCCCCAGCGGCTCTTGGAGCTTGGTGGAGCCAGCGCTGCAAATCATTCACGCCGACGGCAATACCTCAACCGAACTGAGGTACGTAAGCCACCGCAAGGAAGTGTTGGCCAACCAGGTCACCCAAACCAGCGTGCTGCTGCGCGACCCGGTGTATGCTACCGAGGTCACCTTGTACTTCAAAGTCTACCCTCAAAACAATGTATTCGAGCAGTGGAGTGAAATCAAAAACGCCGAAAAAGGTATCATCCGCCTGGACAAATACGCCTCGGCCAACTTGTACTTTATGGGTTCCGACTATTACCTGCGGCATTACCACGGCACTTGGGCCGGGGAGATGAAACCTGAAGAAACCCGCCTGCCTTTTGGCATCCATACCCTCGATTCCAAATTGGGTGCCCGTGCCAACCTGTACCAACCACCTACCTTCATGTTGTCCTTCGATCAACCCGCTACCGAAACCAGCGGCAAAGTGCTGCTGGCCAACCTGGCCTGGTCGGGCAATTTCAAGATCGACTTTGAGATGGACAGCTACCACAACTTGCGTTTGATTGCGGGCATCAATCCCCATGCTTCGGAGTACCAACTAGCAGCAGGGAAGAGCTTCAAAACCCCGGCGCTGATTTATGCTTATGGGGAAAATGGTGTTGGTGAAGTGAGCCGCAATTTGCACAGTTGGGCACGGAATTTCCGGGTGCTGGATGGCAATGGCTCTCGCCTGACCTTGCTGAACAACTGGGAAGCGACCTATTTTGATTTTGATGAAAAAAAACTGGTGGGCTTGTTTGCCGGGGCCAAAAAACTGGGAGTTGATTTGTTCCTTCTGGACGACGGCTGGTTTGGTAACAAATATCCCCGTAACGGTGATGTGGCGGGCTTGGGCGATTGGCAGGAAAACGTGAAAAAGCTGCCCCACGGCATTGGTTATTTGGTGGAGGAAGCCACCAAAGCGGGTGTGAAATTTGGCATTTGGGTGGAACCTGAAATGGTCAACCCCAAAAGTGAACTCTATGAAAAACACCCCGATTGGGTCATCCGTCAGCCCGAACGGCCAGAGCATTATTTTCGCAATCAACTGGTGTTGGACCTGAGCAACCCGGAAGTACAGGATTTTGTTTTCGGCATTCTGGACAAGTTGTTTACCCAAAACCCCAATATCGCCTTCATCAAATGGGATTGTAATGCCGTGATTTACAACGCACATTCGGCCTATCTGGAAAAGCAAAAAATGCCGCAAACCCACCTTTACGTGGACTATGTCAATGGCCTGTACAGCGTGCTGGAGCGCTTGCGCAAAAAATACCCGGTGGTGCCGATGATGCTTTGTTCGGGCGGTGGTGGCCGGGTGGATTATGGCGCCCTCAAGTATTTTACCGAGTTTTGGGTTTCGGATAATACTGACCCCCTGGAGCGGATTTTTCAACAATGGGAATATTCCTACTATTACCCAGCCATTACGCATTGTGCGCACATCACCGATTGGAGCAAGGTGGGCATCAAATTCCGCACGGATGTGGCCATGATGGGCAAGATGGGCTACGACATTGTAGTGGATCACCTCAAGCCAGAGGAACTGGAATTCAGCCAGCAGGCCATCAAAAACTACCAATCCATCAGCGATATGATTTGGCACGGTGATCTGTACCGATTAGTAAGCCCCTGGCAAAACCCCATTGCCTCCAGCATGTTTGTCAGTCCGCAGAAAGACCGGGCGATTGTGTTCAATTATGTGGTGAGCAATCGTTACGAAAATTCCTTTTCCACTGCGCCCATCAAATTGCAAGGGCTTGACCCCGTGAAAAAGTACCGTTTGACCGAGCTCAATCTATTCCCAGGCACCAGGTCGGACATCAATGCTACGGCGGTTTATTCCGGTGATTTTTTGATGACCGTTGGCTTTAATCCGAGTTTGAGTCTTCGGCGCACCAGTGTATTGGTGGAAGTAAAAGAGGTGCGTTGATGATCATCCAAATAGTGCTAAAACGAGGACATATGTCAAAATGGCTCCTGATTTTTGGTTTGCTATTTGCTGCGCAAGCTTTATTGGCTCAAGGCGTCTACGTCCCCCACGGCTTCAAAGGCCCTCTTTTTTTTGACCTCAATGGCCGCTTACTACCCAGTAAAGAGGGTGCGCGGGTGTACCGCATTTTTCAGGAAGTGGGTGGTGCCAATAAAAAAAAAGACAAAGCTGAAGTAGACGAAACGGGGCGTATCGCCACCTTCAAAGAACCCAATCTCTACTTTTATTTTGAAGACCATTTCATCACTGGTGAAATCAAAACACAGGGTCATGCCTGGATTACTGAAGTGCATCAGGAGTCGGGTTTGGGCTTGTATTCATGGAAACTTCACCTGAAAGGAGAGTGCCGCTGGTATCATTTTAATGGTGCCTTGGCTACTGCTGGCGTGTATGAAGGTGAAGAGTGGTATGGTGTGCTAAAAGAGTACGATCAGAACGCAAAACCAACCCGCCTTACTCATGGAAAACCCTGGACGGAATACAACTATACCTTTGAGCGGACGGTGCTCAAAAAAAAGGATTTCACGTATGAGGAATCTCTGGCAAATAGCACTTTGCCCGCACCCCAGCAGCGCAATACCAAAGCAGATCAAAACCTGATCGATGCCAAACCCATCGATTTTGTAGCGCTCATGAATGAGGCACCCCGTTTCGAAGTGAAAAATTACCGCCCTTTTTTAGGGCTGTACCAGGGCGAAACCATCAATGGAAGCTTGAAAAAAAAGGCGAGCGCCAATCTTGAAATTCTAGAATTCATTGAAAAAAAAGGAAGTTTCATTGCTGAGTTTTATGCCTTTGAAGGGTTTGAAGTGCAGGCCAAATTGACGGGCAGTGTGAACGACAATGTGCTGTTTGCCAGGGGAGACTGGATGATTGGCGGCGAAAAAATGGGCTACATCACCCTGGCCATTTTTTTACAGCAAGAGGAAGGGAAGATTGAAGGTTTTTTTAGTTTGAGGCCTTTTGATGTGGAAGCGAAGGCGCAGTCTTGTTCTTTTAAGTTGATTAGGGAATCGAAATGAGGACCTCTGGCTAGGTTAGCATAAACAGGGGCTAAACTTATTTTGCTTCCATGGTGAGCCCTTCGTGTGCAAGTACAATCTCTTCAATGGCTGCATCACTGGTTTTGGCGTTCAAACTCGCTCCAGTGATCTTTTTGGGAAAAGCATTGGTGAGCGTCCACACAAATAAAGGTGTATTGTGGTCACTATCGAAGAGCGAAATGATGACGGTTTTCCGCTCGATCAGGTTCATTTGGACTTCTTTGAAATAATCATACAATTTTGAATCCCCCTTAAACATGCCTTTTTTGATGGTAATATCCGAGGTTTTTTTCAAGCCCGGCATCTTGTTAACCGAAAAGGAGGGGCTATTGCCATTGCGGTATTCAACGACATCATATTCCGTGTCTAGCCCCGAGACTTCCTGACAAGCGAGTTCAGAATCCCCAATTTTTACGGAAAAATGGAAATTTGGAATTGGCCACGGTGCTTCTTGCTTTTCTCCTGCCATGATATTTGGATTAAAAGATGAGTTAAAAAATTGGACTTAGGCCTTAGGAAGTAGATCATTTAACCTCAATCTGCTGCCCAATATAATCCCGAAATTTACAAATTTGGTTACTTTCCCAGTTCTAATTTCAGGACAGCACAGGAAAGTCCCCAATTCTTCAAAATGTACCTTTATTTTGTCGCTGTTCCTAAATCGCTATCAACCTACATCAAATGGTCAAATATTTTCTGCTTTGGGCACTTGCATGGATGTGTATTGGCCCGATTAATGG
>JAIXOO010000373.1 GCA_027486765.1 Saprospiraceae bacterium | reverse complement strand
GATTTTGCCATTTTTGGGCGCAAATCAAGTTCGGGAGGAAAAATGCCAGGCAAATGATCAACCTGATTTTTGCAATTCCGGAATCGGCGGCTATACGAATCATATTGGCTTGTCGTTAATTGGTACGGAAAAGCTGAGAAGACTTCAGCCTTTCAACTCTAACAAACAGAAACACTGCACCATGCATAAGTTCATCGAATATCGACATTTCGCGCTAATTCTTTTGGTTTTTATCACATTTGTCGGCTGTAAGAAAAAAGCCGATGATCAGAATCAGGTCCAAAAAACGGGTAACGCCAAACTGGATCAGCTCAATGCTCAAATCGAGAAGAGCCCCAAAAACGCTAACTTATACTACGCCCGCGCTGAGCAGTACTTCGCGCTGGAAGGTTTTGACGAAGCCATTGCCGACCTCAACAAGGCGATCAGCATCGACTCCAGTAAAGTGGACTATTACCACCTCCTGGCCGATGCTTACATGGATTATTTTAAAAGTTTCAAAGCGCTTAAAACCATGGAAACGGCGGTGATGCGTTTTCCACGGCGCATTCCCACCTTACTCAAGTTGTCGGAGTTTCAGATGATCCTGCAAATGCACAAGGAATCGATGAAAAGCATCGATCAGGTACTTCAAATTGACCCTCAGAATGCGGAAGCCTTCTTCATGTTTGGGATGAACTTCAAAGAAATGGGCGATACCGCCCGCGCCATCAACAGTTTTCAAACCGCCGTCGAAAACGATCCCGATCTGGTGGATGCCTGGATCAACCTGGGCCAACTCCACGCCGCCCTGGGCAATACCATCGCCGGTCGCTATTTTGAAACTGCAACCCGCATAGATCCCAAAAACGTAGAAGCACTTCATGCCCGTGGTTACTACCAGCAAAGCATCGGCGATTTGAAAGGTTCACTGGCCACCTTCAACAAAATCAATCGCGTTGACCCTAAATACGCCGAAGGGTATTTCAATGCCGGGCTCTTGTTGATGGATATGGACTCTATTCCCTCGGCTTACGAAAAATTTGATGCCGCCATCCAGGCTTCACCCGTGCACATTCAGGCGTATTTTTACCGGGGCGTAGCGGCGGAAATTTTGGGTAAAAAGCAACAGGCAAAGGCGGATTATGAGCAGGCGTTGAAATTGGCTCCGGATTATACGAAGGCGAAGGAGGGATTGGAGCGGGTACGGTAGGGGTATTCAAATTTCCAAAGCGACATCAATAGCAACGCGGGCGACGCGGATTGGGCGGATTTACGCGGATTTTTATCACGCCTTCGGCGCGATTAGAATAAGATTAGCCACAAATGCAGAAAGCCCCGAAGAAACCATTTTCAATTCTGCCAGTTTTGTGTCTTAGCTTCTTCGTGGCAAAAAAAACTTTGCCGCAGGCAAAGCAAAATCCGCGTAAACCCGCTCAATCCATTTAATCCGCGCTGCTATTAATGTCGCTTTAGTTCTTTTAGGTGATAACTAGTCTTTTCTATCTCCTAGCTCTGATTGAATTCCTTTCTTGTGGCTATGTGAATACAATTCGTAGTTCAGCACCTCCAATTCCGCAGGCCAACCCAATCTGATTTTTTTGATGGTACGATTGTTTAGCTGCCAATCATAATCGCTTTTACTGACCTGCAACTCAATACTATCGGGCACTCCTATCCCGAGTGTCGAACCTGCGCCTACACTTGAATACAAGCGAAAGGCCTCTACATCCTCCCGTTCGAACACTTTGTAAACAATGTCTACTTGATTTTTTAGTTTGATATTAACATAGGAACCGTTTTTACGGCGAACAAAATCAATGGAGTCAATTTCTCCTTTGACGCTAAGTTTTTCAGCTGTCCTTTCTTTTGGCGCGACAGCAATAAAAAAGCAAATGTTGAGCAACAACAAACTTATTCCAGCAACAACAAAAAGGTCTCGATAAATAGGATTGGTAACCTGTTGATGTCTTTGGATTTGTTCCAAAGATGGATTTTGTTTGGAGGATTTGCTGCGCAAAATTTTAACCATCATCCAATAATTGCGGTATTTATCCGCATCGATTTTGAGTACAGCGTCTCCAGATTTAACAAGTAAAGTAAAAAAACGACTGTCTTTGCGAGTTCGAATCTCATTCCATGCTTCAATATCATCATAGCGCAATTCTTTCAACAATTTTCCTTTATGATCAAAAACCACGATACGATCTTGATAAAAAGTATAAGTTTCTACATAAATGTATCCCCAAGCCGTAAAGATTGGAACAAAAGACAGGCTAGCTATAATGAACACAAACCAATCGGCACTAATCAGTGCTATTCTCCCCAATAGAAACAAAAAAAAACAGGCCAAACAAGCCAAAAAGATAGCAATTTGCCCATTGCTATACGACCGCTCAGAACGCAACAATACTTCCATACTAGAGCAGCTTAAATGAGGAGAATTGGTTTAAAATACAATAAACACCACCACAATCACCACCCAAACCAACCAAAACAAATACACCACCAAATTCCGCTTTTGCCGCAAACGTTCACAATATTCATCCCCTTCCTCTTTCCAGGAAGGCACGGGCAGAAAATTTTCACCACCAGTTCGCCACACCGAACCCATGGTGTCCTGCCAAAAATCGTGGTATTTGCCCCCGGAGCGCCGCTTTTCCATACGCACGGAAAGGTGCCCCATAAAGACCATCAGGCCCAGAATAAACAAGATGATTAAGATTCGTATCACAATGAGCATAGGAAGAAATTGTCGTTTGCACCCCGAACAAAAAACTCAAACAAGCACCCTGGTAGCTTCCGACAAATCTACATTTTTTTTAAGGCTTCCTGCTGTTCATTATTTGTTTTTTGCAGGTTTTCCGACCAATTCTTCCAGTGCTCCGGCCAGTTCCAGCCCGGCATTTTTTCCCCGCCCCTCGTAGCGTAGTTCGCCTTTTTCATAAAAAGCCACATCCAGGGTGGCCTGCATACTCTCGTTCACTTTGCCCGTCATTTGGCCACTGATGGGGGAAATTAAATTGGCCCCAGGGGCCGGGTGAGCCGTGATTTCAAGGTGATTTTTGCGGTCAAAAAAAGCCAGTTTCACTTGATTATCCGTCAGTTCCACCTGCATTTTGGCTCCGGTGTAAGTGGCAAAACGGTACAATTTCCCCTCCCACAAAAAGCCTACGATGTAGCCGATAAAATGGCTGCCCAACCAGGGAATATGCGCCACTGAAGCCATGAGGGACATCGGTTTGACGCTGTCAAAATGGTTGCTTTGCATCCAGATCCAGGACTTGGGAAAGGACACTCCCCAATCTTTTTCCACATACCCAATGCCCGCATTAAAATCGACCGCCTGTCCATACACTTCCAATTGCCCTTGTAAAAGATGGTGTACACTCACTACCCCGTGGTAACATTCCATAAAAGGCATAAAACTAAACCAGCCCATGATACCCGGCGCGCCCAGCATTTTGGGCCAGGGATGCAGGTTTTGCAAGTGGAGGGTGCCTTTTAGCTGGGGCAGATTGAGGATGATTTTTTCGGCTGAAAAAAAATTGTCACCCAACTGGACGGCGAAGCGCTCCGTACTGGGTTGGAAAGCCTCAATGGGGAACTGGTGGTAAAAGGCCTTACACTGGATACCATCCAGCACTTGGATAAAGGCATGCGCCTGCCCATCCTGTCCATAACTCACCCCTGGGATCACCGCAAAAACAGCCTTGCTGGCAGGATCCACCAATTTGAAGTACCAGCCTTCAAAGTAGTTACGCGTGCGCCCCCAACCATGGTACATTTCGGGATTCCAAAGAGCTCGCCAGCGTAGTGTTTGGTTTTGCATGGAGTTTTACTTTTTTTAAACCGAAGGCAAGATGCTCCAATTAATGCTTATTCTCAACAATGATTTAACCTTTAATTTACAATAACTTAAATTTAGTAATCCATTGGTTAAGCCAGTATAAACTAATTTTGCTTTAATCGGATTACCCTAATAAATAAAAACACACACTCAATGAAACTAGGTTTACGACTATTGCCACTCCTGGCCATGCTGTGCTTATGTTCAAACA
This sequence comes from Saprospiraceae bacterium, assembly GCA_027486765.1. Lineage (GTDB taxonomy): Bacteria > Bacteroidota > Bacteroidia > Chitinophagales > Saprospiraceae > Haliscomenobacter. Next base: position 23,614 of record JAIXOO010000373.1, on the reverse strand, counting down.
TTTACGCGCAACAAACTACTTCTTCCATCCAAGGTACTGCAACTTCTGAATCTGGCGAAGCCCTCGTGGGTGCCAGTGTAATTGCCACGCACGTTGAATCTGGCACCGTTTATGGTGTGGATACACGCGGAGATGGGGGCTTTAACATTCCTAACATGCGGGTAGGCGGCCCTTACTCGATTAAAGTGACGTATGTAGGCTTCAAAGATTTCCAACTCGATGGTGTTTTCCTGCAATTGGGCAGCAAATTCACCGTCAATGCCAAGTTGGCCGAAAATTCAGCGCTGTTGAGCGAGGTAGAAATCACCTCCAACCGCTCGGATATTTTTGGCAAAGGCCGGACAGGGTCAGAAACCAACGTTGGTTCGGATGCATTGACCAAACTGCCTACCATCACGCGTTCCGCACAAGACTTCTACCGGGCTACTCCAGCTTCGGATGGGGTTTCTTTTGCAGGCCGGAATGACCAGTTCAACAACTTCACCATTGATGGGGCCATTTTTAACAACCCCTTTGGTTTGGATGCTGCTACACCGGGCGGTCAGGCGGATGCCCAACCCATCTCATTGGATGCCATCGAACAAATTACCGTTTCCCTGGCACCTTATGATGTTAGCCAGGCTGGTTTTACGGGTGCATCAGTGAATGCAGTGACCAAATCGGGCACCAATACACTCAAAGGCTCCGTATTTGGATTTTTCCGCAACCAGGATTTGACAGGTGGAAAAGTAAGCGGAGAAAAAATTGTAGTACCTGATCTTTCCCAAGTTCAGTACGGATTTGCTTTGGGTGGTCCGATTATCAAGAACAAACTTTTCTTCTTTGCCAACGCTGAAATTGACGATCGTAGCGACCTGGGTTCAACGGCGATTGCCGCTGCCGCTGGTCGAACGGGTTCCAACGTGTCGCGGGTAGCCAAGTCGGATTTGGACGCGGTTTCCGAAGCTTTGAGCCGCAAGTATCAATACAAAACTGGCCCTTATGAAGACTATCTGCACAATACCAACAGCACCAAGGCCATCTTGAAGCTGGATTACCAAATCAGCAAAAACCATACCCTGACGGCAACCTACAACTTCCTGGATGCCTTCAAACAAAAGCCTGCGCACCCTTCGGCAATCGGTCGCCGGGGCCCTGACTTGACTACCTTGCAGTTTTTCAATTCGGGCTATCAGATCAACAACAAGATCAATTCAGGCATCATTGAATTGCGTTCCTTGTTTGGCAATTCTGCCGCCAACAAATTGCAAGTGGGCTACACCTCTTTCCGCGACGCCCGCGATCCTTTTTCAGAGCCTTTCCCGGTCGTCAGCATCGCCAAGGATGGTATTCGTTACATCGTAGCGGGGCACGAGCCCTTCTCGGTTTTTAACCGCCTGAATCAGGATGTGTTCCAGTTTACCGATAACTTCAACATCTACAAAGGCAAACACAACTATACCATCGGTACCAGTGTGGAAGTATTTAGTTTTGACAACTCGTTCAACCTGAATGCTTACGGAGGCACCTTTGGCCCTGATTACGTGAGTACTGCAGCCTTTTTGGACAGCGTGAACACCGGTGCTTTCGACAATGAAGTAGCGGCAGCCCGCGCTTTTGCCAATGCCAATGGGGGTGAAAACGGAACCCCAGGCAAAGGTTGGGCCCTGGCCGAAACCAACGTAGGCCAATTTGCCTTTTACCTGCAAGACGAATGGACGGTGAACAACAAATTCACCCTGACCTATGGCATCCGCATGGACATGCCCTTGTACTTCAACACGCCTGAAAAAATTCAGGAAAACATCGATCGCAACTGCTGCTACGATCCGACCATTACCTGGTACAACGAGCAGGGTGATCCTCAGAAATTTGACCACACCAAGCTACCCAAACAAGTACCACTCTTCTCACCTCGGATTGGCTTCAATTACGACCTGAGCAGCGATGGCAAAAGTGCTCAATTGCGCGGAGGAACGGGCTTTTTCACTGGTCGTCTGCCCTTTGTATGGATTGGCAACCAGGTAGCCAACCCCAACTTCTTCTTCTACAACTATACCGATCCCAACTTCAAGTTCCCACAAGTATGGCGTTCCAACTTGGGCTACGACCGCAAAATGGGCAATTGGGTATTCACCCTGGACGTACTGTATACCAAAGACCTGCAAGCTGCAATGGTACGCAACTACGGTCTGAAACTGCCAACTGGCCAGCTACAAGGCCCCGACAATCGCCCGATTTACACCAACGCCGACCGGACTCTGGTTTTTGGTGGTCCCACCAATGCTTATGTGTTCTCCAACACCAACGTGGGGTACTCCTTCAACACCAGTGTACAAATGCGCCGCAATTTCAAAAACGGTCAGGTGATGTTGGGTTACAACTTCCTGGATGCCAAAGATGCTTCTTCGGTGGAAGCAGAAATTTCCAGCGACGCCTTCGACCGCAACCCGGCCATCAACCACATCAACAATGCGCTGTTGGCGCCTTCTCTGTTTGGGGCCAAACATCGCATCATTGGTTCGGCGTTCAAAACGTTTGAGTACGGCGGCCGTTGGGCGACTACTTTGTCGACCTTCTTCCAGTATGCCCAAGGTGGTACGACCCAGAACGACAACGTGGCCGACTTCCGCTTCAGCTACACCTACTCCGGCGACATCAACAACGATGGTTCGGGCCTCAACGACCTGCTCTTCATCCCTACCGATGCGCAACTGAGCCAAATGAACTTCCAAACTGCGGCGCAGCGCGACGCCTTCGGCCGCTTCATTCAGCAAGACAAATACTTGAGTGCCAACCGTGGCAAGTACGTTGAAAAATACGGCATCCTGGCCCCTTGGTATTCACAGTGGGACATTCGCATTGCGCAAGACATGAAGATGGGCGATGGTGGCCGAGGCTTTCAGCTCAGCCTGGATATTCTCAACTTTGGCAACATGCTGAACTCCAACTGGGGCGTACGCCAATTGCCAGTGAATACCCAGCCAGTAGGCGTCAGTGTGGCCAACGGAGTACCCACTTACTCCTTTGATACTTCCCTCAAAAATACTTTCGCGGATGACTTTAGCTTGTTGTCGAGATGGCAGGCGAGAGTGGGTTTGCGGTATACGTTCTAAGTCGCAGGCTGAAAATACTTTAGGTAGGAATAAGGCGCTATCCACTGAGCTGTGGGTAGCGCTTTATTTTTCTCCAAATTACTGGATATTTTGATCGGAGGGCATTAATTGCCACGTGCTTTAGCGCGTGGATCGGGTACCTCTTTTTGATCGGGCTTTAGCCCAAACCTTAATTTTCGAGCCAGGGCTAAAGCCCAAATCCGAGGCCTTCCTATGATCCCCAGGCTGATGAAGTTTTTTGAAATAACCGTTCTCAAATCTAGGCTCGAAGCGCATGAATTGCCTCCAGCTTTAGCTGGTGGATAAGCAGTGAAATCTAGTTTTTGGGCTTTAGCCCCATTTGCAAAATTGAGGTTTGGGCTAAAGCCCATTCAAGTTCTGGCCCTTGATCCACCAGCTAAAGCTGGAGGCAATTCAATCGCCAGTGCCTAAAGATCGGTTATTTCAAAAACTTCATAAGCATGGGGCAATTGATGTCCTCCGATCAAAATGTCCAGTATGTGATTTTCTCCAAATTCTCCCTAAATTCGCCCCCATGGCCGTAAACGAAACCTATACCATTCACCTGCCGCAGTTCGAAGGCCCCTTCGACCTATTGTTGTTCTTCATCGAGCGTGATGAATTGGACATCAACGACATTCCTATTGCCACCATTACCGACGATTTTTTGGAGTACCTGCACCACCTGGAGCAGCTGAACATCGACATGGCCAGTGAGTTCATCCTGGTGGCGGCTACTCTTTGCCGCATCAAAGCAAAGATGTTGCTGCCGCGCAAACAACTGGATGAAGCAGGCAACGAAATTGACCCCCGCGACGAGCTCGTGCAACGCCTGCTGGAGTACAAACGATACAAAAGTGTGCTCGACGAAATGCGCGAAATGGAAGAGCACCGGGCCATGCAGGAAGTACGCGGCAACATCACCCAGGAGCTCCAACAAATTGCCACCAAAGCCTTGGTGGATACCGAGTTGGAATCGCTGACGCTCTTTCGCCTCTTGCGTGCTTTTGAAAGTGTAATGACCCGTTTTGAAACGCCCCAACCCAGGGCGGTGCACCAGATTGCCCGCTTCAATCACACCATCGAAGGCCAGCAGGAATTCATTTACAGCCGCATCAGCAATGGTCGCCGGGCCGATTTTGGGTCCATTTTTGGCGAGTGCAAAGACCGCATCCACGCCATCATCACCTTTCTGGCGCTGCTGGATTTGGTCAATCTGAGCAAAGTGAAAGTGCTACAAGGCGAAGGGATGAATAATTTTTGGTTGGAAATGGCCCCGGAGGAAGAAATGGCCTCGGAATGGGAGGAAGAGGAGGAATAAATCTTGATTAGGCTTGAGGCGAATTGATTATCAATTCGCCTCAAGTCTATTAGTGCGCCTCCAACCAATTCTGCCCAGTGCCCAGACCCACTTCGATCGGCACCTTCAATTGAGGCAGCGCTGTGCGCATTTTTTCTAAAATGATTGGTTTCACAATTTCCAGTTCTTCATTCGGCACGTCAAAAACCAATTCGTCATGTACCTGCATGATCATTTTGGTTTGGAGGCCTCGGTTCAACAATTCCTGATGGATGTTGACCATTGCTACCTTGATCATATCGGCGGCGGAACCTTGTACGGGCGTATTCACGGCGATGCGCTCGGCGTTGCTGCGTTCGAGGGAGCTTTTGGAATTGATGTCGCGCAGGTAGCGGCGGCGGTCCATCAGGGTCGTGACGTAGCCATTTTTGCGGGCTTCTTCCACCACGCTGTCCATGTATACCTTAAGCCCTTTGTATTGGGAAAAATAAGCGTCGATCAATTCTTTGGCCTCGGTGCGTTTGATGCTGAGCTGGCGCGAAAGGTTAGTAGCTCCAGCGCCGTAGACGATGCTAAAGTTAACCGTTTTGGCCTGGTAACGTTGTTCGCGGGTTACTTCTTCAAAGGGCACGTTGAACACCTTGGCTGCAGTGGCCGTGTGGATGTCCTGGCCATTTTGGAAAGCCTCCAGCATGGCCACATCCTCGCTGATTTCGGCGATCAGGCGCAATTCGATTTGTGAATAATCCGCAGACAACAGCGTATGATTTTCATCACGTGGGATGAAAGCGCGGCGCACTTTGGCCCCTTCCGGAGTACGTACTGGTATGTTTTGTAAGTTGGGGTTGTTCGAGCTCAAACGCCCGGTGGCCGCCAATGCTTGATTGAAAGAAGAGTGAATCCGTCCCGTGCGTGGGTTGACCATTTTGGGCAAAGCATCTACGTAGGTTGACTTGAGTTTGCTCAATCCCCGGAAGTTAAGGATGGTTTGGATGATCGGAAATTCCGGGGCCAGTTCTTGCAATTTGTCTTCGTCGGTGGAATACTGCCCGGTTTTGGTTTTGGCGCCTTTGTAGGGAATTTTCAGACGTTCGAACAACAAATCTCCCACTTGTTTGGGTGATCCGATGTTGAATTTTACTCCAGCTTGTTCGTAAATGGATTGCTCCAAGCTGAGGATTTGCGCCTCCAGTTCCTGCGAATAATCCGCCAGGTAATTGCTATCGATGCGCACCCCTTCGTATTCCAAATCGGCGAGTACTTTGATGAGGGGGCATTCGATGGCATCAAAAAGTGCCTGCACCCCACCTTCGGCGAGTTTGGGTGCGAACAATAGTTTCAATTGCAGGGTGATGTCGGCATCTTCGGCGGCGTAGTCACTGACTTTTTCTACGGGTACATCCCGCATGTTGAGCTGCCCTTTACCTTTACCAATCAAGGTTTCGATGGAAACGGGGGAGTAACTCAAGTAGGTTTCCGCGAGGTAATCCATGCCATGGCGCATTTCGGGCTCCAGCAGGTAATGAGCCACCATGGTGTCGAAGTAGGCGCCCCGAATTTCTACGCCATACCATTTGAATACGATGGCGTCGTACTTGAGGTTTTGGGCGATTTTGGTGATTTTTTCATCCTCCAGCACTGGTCTAAAAATCTCCACCAGCGCCTGTGCCTTCTCCTTGCCCGCAGGTACGGGAACATAGTAGGCTTCTCCCGACTGGTAGGCAAAAGACATCCCCACCAACTCAGCCTGAGTAGGTTCCACGTGCGTGGTTTCGGTATCAAAACAAAACTCGGTTTGTTTCGCCAAGTCGGCAGCTAGTTTTTGGATGGCTTCGGGCGTATTGACGAGATGGTATTGGTGCGGGGTGTTCTCGATGGTTTTTTCGGCTACCGAGTGGGAGGACAAACTGGAACCTTTGAGCGGTGCAGGCCCGGGTTCGACATCGCCAAATAGGGAACCTTGTTGACCGGGGCCGGGTTGGCTGGGAGTAGTTCCACCGTCGTCTTCTCCTAATATCCGCTTGGCGATCGATCGGAACTCCAGTTCTTTAAATATCTCCGATAACACTTCCCGGTTGGGCGGATCGATGATGAACTGGTTGGCGTCAAACTGGATTGGCACCTGGGTATCGATTATCGCTAGTTTTTTGGACAACAGGGCCTGCTCTGCGTATTGTTCTACCCGTTCTTTTTCCTTGCCCTTGAGTTCATTGACGTTGGCGATTACCCCTTCGATGGTGTCGAATCGATCGAGGAGTTTGGCCGCGGTTTTTTCACCTACCCCGGGTATGCCAGGTATGTTATCGACCGAATCACCCATGAGGCCAAGGATGTCGATGACCTGTTCCACCCGTTTGATGCCCCAGTTTTCACATACTTCTTTCACCCCCATGATTTCGATGCCATTGCCCTGCCGGGAGGGTTTGTACATAAAAACGTTTTCGGAAACCAGCTGACCGTAGTCTTTATCGGGGGTAACCATGTATACTTTGTAGCCTTCTACTTCCGCCTGTTTGGCCAGGGTACCGATGACGTCATCGGCCTCGTAGCCTTGCACCATCACGATGGGGATGTTCATGCCCCGCACAATTTTTTCAATCCAGGGAAGGGCAATGCCGATATCCTGGGGCTGTTCTTCCCGGTTGGCTTTATAGGGCTCGTACATCTCGTGCCGGAAGGTAGGGCCATGTGGGTCAAAGGCGACGGCGATGTGGGTGGGTTTTTCATTGCGCATCAAATCCCAGAGCTGATTGACAAAACCATTGATGGCAGAGGTGTTGACTCCTTTCGAGTTGATGAGAGGGCGGGTGATGAAGGCGAAGTGTGCGCGGTAGACCAACGCATGTCCGTCCAGTAGGAACAGTTTTTTATCTGACATGGCGACTTTTTGTTTCCAAGGGGGAAGATAAGGTGATTTGGGGAAACGGGGAAATGAAACTATTTTTTTATTCTTATTGATTTAAAAACTTATTAGATATACCAAAGACCAGTTTTGACTTTGGGCTTGGGATGTATGTGGAGCTTTGAGCATCTGGCATGCCCGAAGTGGTCTCTATTGCTTTATTCTAAAAAAAAACTACTTTTGAATAAATACAACCTCATGACCGTGAAAAACATTTGCCCACGCCTAATCTGGAGTATCGCCATAGGCCTTTTGATGCTTGGCCTCCAATCCTGCCGTACTGGCTGCGGTTGCCCTATGGCTCAAACAGAAAGAGGATTTCAGGTTGCCCCAAAATCCTCTCCCATAACCCACGAATTCATTCGTGGGATTAAGGATGCATCATCACATGGCATTCAGCCTGATCTCGTCGTCGTTGTCGTCAAAGAAACGGTATTTCCCCAAGTGATAGGTACCATCCGCAACGATGTCGACACGCCGGAAGTATTGTTTGAACCACTTCCATTGGAAGCTGCTGAACCAGCCCTTGGTCAGGTAAGCCTGCAGGTACGGATGTACCACGAGCTTGATCTTTGACTTGGGATGAGCAGACTGGATGTAAGCCAAATCGCGTTCAATGTCGGTCACCATCAGAATGGAAGCATTCGTTTTTCCGGTGCCGTCACAAGTAGGACAAACCTCGGTCGTATCGATCTTCACTTCAGGCCGTACCCGTTGGCGGGTAATTTGCATCAACCCAAATTTGCTCAGCGGCAAAATGGTGTGTTGTGCCCGGTCTTTTTTCATGGCGTTCTTCATCTCCTTGACCAAATCCTTCCGGTATTCCAGATTTTTCATGTCGATGAAGTCGACGATAATGATGCCCCCGATGTCGCGTAGACGCAACTGGCGAGCAATCTCTTCCACCGCTTCCATGTTCACCTTCGACACCGCCTCTTCAGCGTTGGTACTGGACATTTTGTGCCCACTGTTCACGTCGATGACGTGCATGGCTTCCGTAGATTCGATCACCAGGTAAGCTCCGCTGGACATGGTAGCCGTTTTGCCAAAAGATGCCTGGATCTGGCGGGTGACCCCATGGGTTTCAAAAATCGACTTGGTGCCTTTGTAGTGGCTCACGATGTTGACTTGATCCGGGGCGATGGAGCCCAGGTAACTCTTGATATTGAGGTACAACTCCTTGTCGTTGACCACAATGCGGCTGAAGGAATCGCTCAACAAATCGCGCAGGATGCTGGAGGTTTTGTCCAGCTCGCTGAGTAACTTGGCGGGGCCATCCGTTTTGTACATGGATTTGTACATCTCTTCCCACTTTTCGAGCATGTAGGAGAGCTCTTCGTGCAGGTCGGCTACTTTTTTCCCTTCTGCTGCCGTACGCACAATGACGCCAAAGTTTTTAGGCTTGATGCTTTCGATGAGCACCTTCAAACGTTTGCGTTCTTCGTTGTTGGCAATTTTTTTGGAAACGGCCACCACGTCGGTGAAAGGCGTAAGGACCAGATAACGGCCCGGAATGGTGATTTCGCAACTCAGGCGTGGGCCTTTGGTGGAAATGGGTTCTTTGAGTACTTGTACGAGTACGTTCTGGCGCTTGTTGAGCACCTGATCGATTTTGCCATTTTTATTGATCTCCGGTTCAATGGCAAAATTGTCCAGACTGAAGGAGTTGGATTGTCCGCCGGAAACTTGTTGGGTAAATTTCAACAAGGAGCGGAGTTTCGGTCCTAAGTCGGTGTAATGTAGGAAGGCATCTTTTTTGTGCCCAATGTCTACAAAAGCCGCATTAAGTCCCGGCATCAAGCGCCGGACTTTGCCCAGGAAAATATCACCTACGGTGAAATTGTTGTTGGTTTTCTGGTAATGTATCTCTACCAGTTTGCCATCTTCCAAAAGGGCAATTTCGACTTCTGTGGGAGTTGAATTAATAATAAGATCTTTTTCCACAGACTGCCAATTTAAGGCGATCCGGACTGCATGGAGCGTACAAAGGCGGCGGAGAAGAGTAAAAGTAAAATAATTAGGCAGTACCTATGGTCATTAGCTCTTGTGGAAATCAAAAATAAGAGGAATTTTTTTTCTGTATTGTTGGGGCTGAAAAATAGACGAAAAATGCACATCAACATTAAAAAGCTCACAACTGCTCTTATCTTGACCGGTTCCGTCCAAGCTGGACATAAAAAATGGTAATGCTGTATTTGTAACTTTTGAGTAGGCCATATGCACATAATCCAGATTATAGGCAACATGACCTATAATCTGGATTTTCCGGCAGATGGCAAACTTGGTAACTAATGCCGCAAAGAATGCCCCTCTACAAATTCCGGAGCCACTTTATAAAAATAAGTCGATCAGTGAAACATGCTGCGTATTGTACACGAGTTAGGCTAATTTCAATAACCTTAACTCCGCATACCATACGTGCCAGCACCGTTCACTATCTGTTCTTCTTCTTATGGCGATTCTTACGCAGACGCTTCTTGCGCTTGTGCGTGGCAATCTTATGTCTTTTACGTTTTTTACCGCAAGGCATAGTATGACCTTTTAAAGGTGAATAAATTTATTTCCTAATGTCCCAATCCCAGAAGCACAAGCGTGCGTCTCTACTGGGCACATTTTTCTGCAAACGAATTTGCTTTGGCCTTGTCGCCTAACGCATTATATGCATCGGCAAGCATACAGGCTGCTTCTGTAAGGCTTGGATCGAGTTCGAAAGCCCGTCCCAAACGCTCTACGGCACGATCAAATTGGTTCGTGCGCATAGCCAAACGTCCCAATTGCACCAAAATTGCCGGATTGTCGGGGTTGCTGTCGTTCAATTCACGGAGCATCAGAATACCTTTCATTGGGTTGTCCTGCGGTGGATTGTCGGTGTACACCAAAGCCAGATTGATTTTATGCGACAGCTCTTCAGGATTGATAGAGATGGCATTTTCAAAAGCTTTGGTAGCACGTGAAGCCGCAAAGTCTCGTACCACCTGATCACTCAGCCCAGGCAATGCAAGGGCATAAGTAGTTCCGGCAATCGACCAACTTTCCTCAGTATTGAGCAATTCGGCAATTTGTTGGGCGTAATGCCCAGAAATAACCGCGTTGCCCAAACTATACCACTCTCCAGCCAAGCGTTTGAATACCGCGATTTTAGCGGTATCGCTGCTTTGGCGGGCTAATTCATCCTCCAGTGCTTCTACCAGTGCTACGTCATTTGCAGCGAGGCTATCCTTTGCAGCTGGGAGGAGCACATTGATGTCCGTGTTTTGTGCAACCAGTGACCTGGACTTTTCCAGGCCTTTCATATTTGGTGCTTTGGTTTCACAACCGAAGCGGAGAACCAGCAACAGCAATAAAGCGGCTGCGATTACAGCATATTGCAATTTTGTCATCGGTGCTGGTTATACCAGACCAGGAACCATTGGGTTTGCCCCCGCGGCCCCCTGCTGGGTTGGATGCTAATCTTCGTCTTCGTCCTCTTCGTAGTTGTCTTTCGGCAAAGAGTCTACGTTGGCTTTTACTTGCTCAACGAACACTTTTGCTGGCTTGAAAGACGGAATAAAGTGCTCAGGAATCTCAATCGCTACATTTTTCTTGATGTGGCGACCAATTTTCTTAGCGCGTCTTTTGATCACAAAACTACCGAACCCGCGAATGTACACATTCTCCCCTTCGGCTAAAGAGCCTTTTACTTCTTTGAAGAAAGTCTCCAACGTTACCAGTACATCAACTTTTGGTACACCTGTCTTCTCAGATATTGCTGCAACTAGATCAGCTTTTCTCATCGGTATATACTTGGTTTATAGTAAGTTATAAATGTTTCCGGCTTATTCGGAAAGCGAGTGGCAAATTTCGTAATTTTCTTCCTTATTTAAAAACTAAAAGCGCTTTTATTTCTTTAGTTTTCTTTAATTTTCAATTCATTATCTTTACCGCTCACCTAGCACCCTCGGACTTTGGACGAGGAATGCCTACTTTCAACTCTATGTTATTATCGATGACTGGCTATGGTAGGGTAAGCCGCAACTACCTCGACAAGACGATTATTGTAGAAATTCGGTCGCTGAACAGCAAATTCACCGATCTCCGGCTAAAGGCCCCCCAGCATTACAAAGAAAAGGAACCAGATATTCGGAAAATTTTGACCGAACGCCTGGAACGTGGGAAAATCGATTTTAGCCTGGAAATCAACTCTTCTACGGGTGAAGACGGTTTTGCGCTCAACATCCCATTATTCAAGCGCTATGTAGTGGAGTTGCGACAGCTTAGCGCGGAGTTGCAAGTAGAAACGGGTGATTTGTTGCAGGCAGTTTTGCGTTTGCCCAATGTAGTTTCCAGTGCCAACGAGGATATTGAAGAAAAAGAATGGGAGAATGTCTACTCGGCCATCAAAGAAGCCATCGAACAATTCGAGCAGTTTCGGGCATCTGAAGGCAACGTCCTAAAAGAGGAATTGCGCAGCCGGATCGTATTGATTCAGGAAAATCTGGAAAAGGTAGGTCCCCTGGAAGGTGAACGAGTAGTACGGATGCGCCAACGTTTGCATCAGAACCTGGAAGAATCACTGGGTAAGGAAAAAATTGATGAAAACCGCTTTGAGCAGGAAATCATCCATTACCTCGAAAAACTGGACATCACCGAAGAGAAAGTACGCCTGGCTCAACATTGCAAGTACTTCATCGAAGAGCTCAGCCAGCCCGGTACCCAGAAAGGCCGCAAACTCAGTTTCATCAGCCAGGAAATTGGTCGGGAGATCAATACCTTAGGTGCTAAGGCTTATTCATCCGAAATTCAACGGCTGGTGGTCGTGATGAAGGATGAATTGGAAAAAATCAAAGAGCAGGTCGCTAATTGTTTGTAAAATGAGTAAGCTCATCATCTTGACTGCGCCCTCGGGGGCGGGTAAAACGACCATTGTACGGCATTTGTTGAATACCATACCCGAGTTGGCTTTTTCCATCTCGGCTACTACCCGCGAACGCCGTCCAAATGAAGTGGAGGGAGAAGACTACTACTATATAGGTGTAGCCGAGTTTAAAAAACTGATTGCCGAAGATGCTTTTGCCGAATGGCAAGAGGTTTACCCCGATCGGTTTTACGGAACGCTTCACCGCGAAATGGCCCGAATGTGGGCGGAAGGTAAACACATCGTTTTTGACATTGACGTAAAAGGGGCGGTCAACCTAAAAAATGCCTACCCCGACCCCGATCAGTCATTGGCCATCTTTGTAAAACCACCTTCGAAAGAAGCTTTATTTGAACGATTGCGCCGACGCAATACAGAAAATGAGGAAAGCTTGCGCGAGCGTTTGGCAAAAGCCGAAGAAGAGCTTACCTTTGAAAACAAATTTGACCATATTCTGGTTAACGATGTTCTGGAAGATGCACTCGACGAGGCCCAAACGGTCGTTCGCCGATTTATCCATACCTAAACAAGCTATTAGCTAGGAAACGTCATGGACACACTCATCACCAACGGCATTAAAATATCGGTAGAAACTTTCTACCAACCCAGTTATTCCAATCCGGTTGAGGCTAAGTTCATCCATGCCTATCGGATCACCATTGAAAACCTCAGCGACATGACCGTACAGCTCATGCGGCGCCACTGGGTCATCACTGATTCGGATGGCATTGTACGCGAGGTAGAAGGAGAAGGAGTAATTGGCCGTCAGCCCGTATTGGAGCCTAATGAATCGCATCAATACGTATCCTGGTGTAATCTACACACCGGCATGGGGCGAATGGTAGGTTCTTACGAGATGCAAAACATTCATTCGGGGGACCTGTTTCAAGTCGACATTCCCGCGTTTCAGTTGATCGCACCGTTCCAACTCAATTAAGTACTAGAATTGGTGTGCAAAAAGAAAGCCGGATCGAAGATGACTTCGATCCGGCTTTCTTTTTGCAGTAGAGACGTACGGCTGTACGTCTCTACTCAATCTACTGATTATTGCTTGCTGATTTGAAGCAGAGGCGCCATATCAGGATCCGCTACTACGTCAGATCTGCGGTTGGCAGCTTTGCCTTCCTTAGAGCCGTTGTCGGCTTTAGGCATGGTATCGCCACGGCCAACGGTAGCCACTTGTGCAGGGCTAACACCATTTTTGATCAATTCGCGGCAGATGGCCAAAGAACGCTTGGAAGATAGTTCCCAGTTGTCTTGGTAAGCACCGCCACCACGTACCTTGTCGGTATCAGTGTGGCCTTCAACCAAAATTTTCAACTTTGGATTGCTTTTCAGCGTAGTGGCCAATTGAGCAACTGCTTCACGTTGTGCTTTAGACAGCGCATAAGAACCAGTCTTATAGTCCATTGGTGCGCTGGTCATCAGGTACAAACGGCCATTTCTTTCTTCGGCAGTCAAGCCGCTGCTTTTGTAAGCAGAGAAAATTCCGTTGACCTCGTTTTTGATTTTGGTGAGTTCAGCCTGACTCATGTCCAATTTTTGCTGAACTGCGCTGATTTGACCCTTAGTGGCATCAAGATCTTTGCGCAAATTGGCGATTTCGCCGTTCAAGCGAGCTTTTTCAGCTTCCAATTGGGCTTTCAGGTCAGTGTTTTCTTTCTCCAGGTTGGCTACTTTTGTCTGTGTTTCAGCCAAAGCCTTGTCTGCTGCTTCTTTGCTGGCGAGCAGTTCATCGAACTTTTTCTTAGAAACACAAGATTGCATAGAACCTAGCGCAAGAACAACTACTAGTAAGTTGAGTACTAGACGCATGTTTTTCTGTTTAATTTGAAAATGAATAGTTTCGTAACCATGATGGCGCTCTCGCCAGTCAAGCTTCGAGCAGTTTTAACATGCTCTTAGAAATAGGAAACGCCCTAATCCCAGCTTTTATCTTGCAAAACAAGGCATATTTTGTGAATAAAACAAAACAACCCTTAAATTTATTAGCGATGTAGGCCTGCTAAATGTCAGTTTTGGGTCTGAAATGGGCTCTTTGCGAAAGAAGATGATGTTGAACTGCAAATCAAAGCTTAAATTCACCACACTAAGTATGACGCAAAAAATTAACTTCCCGATTTTTTTTGAGGCTTTTGACTAGGAAGCTCACTTGAAATGAACCGTTCGACTTCCTATTCAAAACCCAAATCGGGAACTTAATTTTTCTGCGTTACTAAACTGCATTTTATGAAGAAGCTTTTAGTCCTGCTTTGCACTATTTTGGGATTTATTTCCATTTCACTGGCTCAAGCGCGGTTGGATACCAATGTTTTTATCTTTAGTCGGCTCATTCCGGTAAGCCCCACTCAGGTGGTTACCGTTCAACAAAACTGGAGCAGTACCGGGGCACCGCTGCAATTGTATTTTCAAAGCATTTCGAGTACCTCCACGGCCAAAGCCGAAAAACTGGTGTCGCTAAAAACAGGTCCCTTCAAAGCCCAGGTCAAAGATGTATTTTTATGGAATGGCGCGTTGAACCTGCTGACCTCGGTCTACCATCCGGGTCCAGGCCGCAGCAATTTTCTTTTGCAGCAATTCGACGCGAAAAGCCTCAAAGAAAAACACAGCCAACTCATTGACGCCGTAGCAACCCCCCGGCCCAGCAGCAGTTCCAGTTACTTGGGTTATTGCATTTCGCCTGACAGTAGCCACATCGGGTTTTACAGCTGGATTTATGCCTATTCTGAAGACTCGGTGCGACTCAATGTGCAAGTCTTTAACCGTAAGATGGAAAAACAGTGGTCGAAGCAATACACCTTGGCTTATCTCAACAATCGTTTTTTGATCAACAACTGCGCTTTGCGCAACAATGGTGAGTTTTTTCTTTTTGCCGAAAACTACACGGGCCGGATTGGAGCCGCTACGGTCATCAGAGCCAACCTGATCGAACACATGGCCCTGCACATGCGCAAAGATTTGGATACTGCCCGGGTACTGCGCACTCAACTGGACAAAGGGGCTTATTTTACCAGCCTAAAGTTCGGGTTGGCCGCCAATGAAACCCTTTACGGCATCGGCATTACAGCGCAGAACGGTCTTTATACGCTGAAAATGCCTTTGGGTGCAGCGGTACACACCCAAAACGTTGAGGCCTTTCCCAAGGCCTTGTACCAGAACGCTGAACGGCAGGCCCGGCAGGATTCGGTGCTGGGCAAAAGCTTCACAGCTGCAAGCTTCTTCGATTACAGCATTTATAAACTCTTTTTCCAACCTGGTGGCCAGATTTATCTCATTGCTAGCAATGGCGACATGAATATGGTGATGCGCTTTGGTGAAAACGCGGAAATTCGATATTTGAGCATTATCCCCAGATTGAAGTATAGCTTTTTGGATAAATCATACGACGGAAACATGTTTGTCAAAGGTGATTCGGTCTATTTTCTCCAAACTCAAATTGAAGATGTATTCGATTCCCCTTACAAACTCATTCGGATTGGGGAAAAAGGAGAACTGATTCACAGCTTGGTACAATCCAGAATCACCAGTCGGAGGCCGCAATTTATGCTGAGTGCCTTTTATTGTGAACAAGTTGATGCTAAGCACATCATTTTGACTGCTACGGACAACCAAATGCCCTACAATGCTCCACGTACCTTGACCTTCCGGATCGAGGAAATCGATCAGGTGTTTAAGTAATGGGGCAAAAATAAGTGTTCATTTTTTTATCGCCCCTGAGGACAATTGAGATCAACGAGCGGTATAAAATTTAAAATACTTGCACTCAGCTACAATCCGGGCATAAAACTGGGTGTCGGCGTAATCTCGTTTCAAGATGGCGAAGTTTTCATAAGTACGGGTTCCGCCACGCCAGTAAAAATTATTCTGTTCACAGCGCGCGGCCATAAAGGTAGCTCGGGCGGCCAGTTCGCGGCTGCCCGTAAACTGGCGGGCCATATTGAAGTAGTTCAAAGCCTGGGTACAATCAAAATGCTCCCGATTGCCGAGGGCAAAACGTTCATCGGGCACCACACTGGGATCCTGGGCATTTTTGCGCCGCTTCAAACTGCTCCCGCTGCGAAAATTGTCCATCACCTGCCAGGCTGAACCAAAATAGCTCATGTTGTAATAGGCCAGTCCCATTTGGTAAAAAAAGCCTCCACCTTCGAGGCGATTGGCCAGGGCGCGGTATTCCAAATCCAACATCCGCTCAATGATTTCACCCCGGTTCAAAAAAGTAACCGTATCCCGAATGGGGCAATTTACACAATCGTGAAAACGCTCCACAAAGGGTGCCCACACCCCATAATCTGTCCAGGCATTGCGGTCAATTTTTTTCATTTCCTCCAAAGCGGGTACCAATTGATATTGATCCAGCATGACGGTGGCTTTGAGCATGTGGACATCGTTGACGGTCAACAGGGTATCGCCTTGTTTAAGCAAATTGCGTTCCATGCGGTTGAGCCGCCGTTGTTGCAGCATGGCCAGGAGGTCGTTGAGCTCAGTTTCCCGAGGATTGATCCGCAAATCGCGGAAGGGATAATACGACAAAAAGGCTTTGCCGGGCATGTTGTAGCGCTTGTACAACCAGCCCAGTTTATCGCGGGTATAGGGCTCAAATTTGGATGGAAAACGCAGAAAAAACTCATTGCTCCGCATCATCGTGGCTATGTCGTCTTCCATGTCATCGTCGACTTCCTGATAGGCTCCAATTTGAGCACCCAGTTTGAAAATTCTCAGTTGTTCCTGTAATGCCTCGTCTTTGATGCCGTCTTCAATGCGCTCAAAAGACTTTATGGCGGCATAAAAATCACCGGAAACCATTTCCAGGTAGCCCTCCGCGATGGCCCAGAGTTCAGGATTGGTCGTTTTTTTATCGAGGTTGATTTTTTGTACAAATTCTTGCACCTGAATCAAATAATCATCGATGCCGGGTTGGGGGATTTTATGGTAACGTCGATTCTGTTCGCGGTTTTTGTTGAATTCCAAACCCAGCAGCTGTTTTTCCAAACGCCGCATTTCCCGCACCAGCAGCACGTCGAGGTACTCAGTTTTGGGGTCAAGCTCATAGATGAGTTTCATCTCCTCAAGGGCCCGGCTGCGGTCGAGGTAGGCCCGCATGGCGTATAGTGTGGCCCGCTCCTGGTCACTTCGGCACAAGGTGTAGGTCGCTTTCCATTCTTCGTCGCTGCGGATGCGGAAACTTTGTAGGGCCGACTCCCGCTTGCTGGGGCAATGCAAAAAAACCTTGGCGTAGTCGTAAGCCGCTTCGGGATAGCGCCCCAAGGCCTGTAAGGCTCCCGCCCGGTGGCCCAAAATCCAGTATTCGATCAAACTGGGGTCGTTGTCAACCTTGGGCATCAACCAGTCGTACAATTCAATCGTACGGTTGTACTGCCGGGAATAATGAGCCAAACGAATGATTTGAAAAGCGTAGCGCAAGCGGATGTAGTGGGAAGCACATTGCATCATTTCATCGCGCCCCCGAACAATCAAACTATTGATGATGGCCAAATTGCTGGGCCGGTCTTCCCAGGGGTCGGTGCTGGTCACATGGGGCTCTACATCACGAGTGTATTGCAGGTAACGCAGGGTTTCGGTGCAACCGTAGCGGTACAAATAAGCAGCAAAGGTATTCTGGCGCAAATAAGGACTCAATCCGTAACCCTTAACCGTGATGCCATTGATGACTTCTTCGAGGTCACTTTTCTCCCAATCGTACACCACGGCATAGATGTCCGCTTTTTCAGCCTGGGCGCAGTAGCGGCTGTGCCACTCGTCGAGGTTGTCCTGCATCATGTTGGTCTTTTGTACCCCGTAGCGCTCGTACAACACATCGAAGCCCAGCACGTACGGTGCGCCCGCCGTAGCGCCTTTGATGATGGTGGAACGCAAAAAGGAAAACCCTTTGAATTCCTGCAAATTGGGCCCGCAGTCGCCGCCCAGGGTCACTGGCCAAAAACACAGGCACGCCCATACCAGGAGGGTGGCTCCGGGTACAATCAAACGTAAGGCTCGACTAAAAAACGGCAAAAACAGACTCCGACTCATCATGTTTGGGTGCTTTGTGCTGCGCAAAAGCGCTGCTTGATCATCTACTCAACGGGAGTCCGGCAATTTATAACCTTAAAATTGTTCAACCATTGTGTAAAACCAACTTTTATCCCATTTGTGCAATCAAGTCAGTAGTTATGCCATCATCAAGGGGATGATTGTTTTTGACCCAAAATGGATACAAGCCAAAATCAGTACGATCGGTACAATTTTTTTCATAGACAAATCCTCAAAAAGAAATTGGAGGACAACGATCATCACTGCGAAATAGGCAAACTCCATCAAACTGACCGACAACAAAATGGAATCCATGGTATTGCTAGCAAACGGGTCATCTATGCTGGTTTCAGCCTTCAAATAAAAAGCACGGTCGAATGCGCCTAGTTCACCGGACTGGAAATCCGCATTAAACAAAGTGAAGTACAAACTGGAAATGATGCCTGGAATAAAAAATACGCAATAACTGATCAAGATGGCTTTGAGCAATTTTTTGCCTTCCAGGTTTTGCCACAGGTATGAAATCCCTTTGAGCAATAAAAAATTGAAAAATAAAAACAAGAACATCAGAATAACTCCTAGCAGGTAATTGAACACCAAAAAGGACTGAAAAGTCATTGGATGTTCTCGCCCCGCGCGTTCCAGGGCAGGTAGTCTAAGCCCAAAATGGTAGTGGTACCTGGTCAAAAAAAGCAAGGCAGGCAAAATGAGCAGCCAGTATCTGTTTTTGAGGTTGGTGAGCGCTTCCATGGCTATTGATTTTTTTTGAATTGTTGCTCCAATGATTCTTCAAAAGTCAGGTCGCGGATTGCCTTTCTTTCCAATGGGTTGGCCAGGAGTACATTGTAGTTTTGCCAAAAGCGCTCGTTGTATTGTCTACGTACATCATCGGTATCTTCTTTTCTATTGAGTGTTTGGCGGGGTTTTACTTTTGCCATTTCCTTTTTGTCCGTTTGAACTTCATTGACCATCAAACTGCAAAAATTATAACTGTGGGTAGTTTTGCCTTCGTGAACTTTACTTTTCCGGAAATCGCCCATGGTCATCCATTCGATGTATGACAAGTAGTATTTCCCGCCTGTTTTTTGATAGTCTACTCTGATTTTGCCCAGCAGGTTACCTTGGTACTGGGCATTTTCGATTATGTTTTTTATACCGCTAGCCATTTTTTTTCCTCTCTCTGAGATCGTATCCCTGTTGAATATAACATCTTCATAAGTAGTACCAATATTCCACTCTATGCGGTGTATGCCGTAATCCTCACTATTGATATACAGGTTACCATAGTTACCAGGAAACCTGAACTTAATTTGATAAACCTGTTGCCCATCATAAGTAGTGATATCTACTAAACGAACAGAGGATTTAGGGTTTTTAAGAATCTCTCCTAACCAATAACGTCGAGAGTTGTTAGCCGATTTTTCCCCCGCGTAATTATTTACTGTCCGCACATTGTGCGCATGTATCCTCACTGGATCCTGCACTAAAATATCGTATAATGGTGTGTCTTTGCCAAACACCAGATACCATGCGCGCTGTCCCAAAGTTTGTTTGGCCAGGTTATTGCTTTTGCGGTATTCATTGACCCGAATGCGCATGCGCTGGGGGTCGGAGTCAATGCCCCAATCCTGAATGTCTACCATGCCCTCCATCAGGCGGGTATAGCCATAATCATCTCGGCTTTGTACTTTTTCGCGGTAAAAGGCATTGAGTTGGTGCATTTTGGTGGGATAATTTTTCTTCAAACGTTTGAGCGCTTCGCGCAAAATCATCCGCCCGGAGTCGGAATGGGGTTTGATGATCATCTCGGCCAATTCCAGCACTTCTGGTTTCAGGTAAATGCGCAGGGTATCCTCTTGCTGCACTTTTGACAGCGCAATGGTGTAGGTTTTAAAACCCAGGCAACTCACCTTGAGGCTGTCTTTGGCATAGTCAGCAGGGTAATTCAGGGTAAAAGCCCCCACTTCGTTGCTGACCACTCCCATGCCTTGGGCGGGAATCCCCACATGCGCATAAGCAATGGGGCGATGATCCTTTGCGGTGGTCACCACCCCTGTGAGTTGATGGTATTGGGCATTGGTGACCGACAAGCTGCATAAAAAAATGCAGGTCAATAAAAGTATTTTGTTGCGCATGGTTGTAGGCGTTTTAGGCAGTTGATTCCATGAATTTTTGCTAGCTCACTGATTCTTTTTGAATTGCTGTTCCAATGATTCTTCAAAAGTCAGGTCTCGAATTACCTTGTTTTCTAGTGGAGTGGCTAGCAGAACGTTGTAGTTTCGCCAGAAGCGCTCGTTGTATTGCTTGCGGATGCCATTCGTTTCTTCTTGTCGGCTAAGGGTTTGACGGGGTTTTACTTTTTCCATTTCCTTTTTATTGGTTAGGACTTCATTGACCATCAAACTGCAAAAATTGTAACTGTGGGTAATTTTTCCTTCATGGACTTTACTTTGTCGAAGGTTGCCAAAAGTCATCCATTCGATATGTGACAGGTAATATTTGCCTGCTATTTTTTGATAAGTTGCATTCAATTTACTGCTAAATTTTCCGTCATGATAAAAAGTTTCTGTTGTCTTTCTTCCCTCCCGAAAAGACATTCTTCTTTGCTCAGAAAGCCTATTTGTATCAATTTTCAAATAAGATAAAATTTCATCATGATCAACCGCTTCATAGAAATCGATATGATGAATACCATAATCCTTGCTGTTGATATAAAGCGCACCATAAAACCCTAAAATACGGAATTTGATGTGGTAAACCAATTCCCCATCATAGGAAGTCATATCCACCAAACGAACGGACGACGTGGAGCCTTTGAGTATTTCTCCCAGCCAATAGCGCCTTGAATTACCGACAAGGTCTATGCCGCGAACATTATCAACTCTCCGTACATTATGGGCATGAATCCTCACTGGATCCTGGGTCAAAATAGAATAGAGGTTATTCCTTTTACTGAAAAGAAGGCTAAAGGCTCGAATTCCCAAGCTTTGCTTGGCAAGGTCGTTGCTCTTACGGAATTCATTGACGCGGATGCGCATGCGATCAGGGTTGGCATCGATACCCCAGTCTTGAATATCCACCATGCCCTCCATCAAGCGAGTATAGCCATAATCGTCGCGGCTTTGTACCTTTTCCCGGTAAAAGGCATTGAGTTGGTGCATTTTGGTGGGGTAGTTTTTCTTCAGGCGTTTGAGGGCTTCCCGCAAAATCATTCGCCCGGAGTCGGAGTGTGGTTTGATGATCATCTCGGCCAATTCCAGCACTTCGGGTTTGAGGTAAATGCGCAGGGTATCTTCCTGCTGCACTTTGGACAGCGCAATGGTGTAGGTTTTAAAACCCAGGCAACTCACCTTGAGGCTGTCTTTGGCATAGGATGCGGGGTAATTCAGCGTAAAAGCCCCTACTTCGTTGCTGATGACGCCCATGCCCCGGGCGGGAATCCTCACATGTGCGTAAGGAACAGGTATTGAACCTTTGGCGGTAATGACTATTCCATTCAGTTGATAATGCTGCTGAGCTATGGCCAGCGAAAAAATGCCTTGCAAAATGAAGACGGCTAAAAACAGCTGATGTTTCATGTGCTAACTATTGATGGCTCAAGCTTTTCTCTCTTATCTCTTTGTATTGATAAAGGTATTTCAAATATTTATTTTATGCAACATTATTTTTTCAAATTTTTATAACACAATTATTGTCTTTTCAAATTTTATAGTTGTTTACGCTCAATATCACCCCTATCTCACTTCTGATTTTCACAAAAAGTTGCACTTTTTAGTCTTTGTACAGGTCCATCCCAACTTTTACCTCCCGACTTGCATCCGTTTATCAAGTTTTTTCTCCAAATTTGCACTCCAAATTAATTCATCCGGCTGATGCACCACGTGGACATAGAAGCGCTAAACCAACAAATCTACATCGACAGCGCCTTTGTAGAAAAATTACATGCCGAAACGGCCAAAGTGATCGTTGGGCAAGAAAAAATGATCGAACGCCTCATGTTGGGTCTGCTCAGCAGGGGGCACGTGTTGTTGGAGGGCCTTCCTGGCTTGGCCAAAACCTTGGCCATCAAAACCCTTTCCCAGGCCATTGATGCCAATTTCAGCCGCATCCAGTTTACGCCCGACCTTTTGCCTGCCGACATCATCGGTACCATGATTTACAACCCGGCGCAAAACGAATTCACCGTGCGCAAAGGGCCCATTTTCGCCAACTTCATCCTGGCCGACGAGATCAACCGCGCGCCCGCCAAGGTACAAAGTGCCTTGCTCGAAGCCATGCAAGAGCGCCAGGTCACCATCGGCACGGATACTTTCAAGTTGCAGGAGCCCTTTCTCGTTTTGGCCACCCAAAACCCCATTGAGCAGGAAGGAACCTACCCCTTGCCCGAAGCACAAGTCGACCGCTTCATGCTCAAAGTCAAAATTGGTTACCCCAGCAAAGAAGAAGAGCGCGAGATCATGCGCCGCAACCTCAACGACGAAAGTTTTGGCCAGGAAATCAAACCCGTAGTGCATCCCGACGACATCCTGCGCGCCCGCCAATCGGTGCGCAAGGTGTACATGGATGAAAAAATTGAGCGCTACATCCTCGATATCGTGTTTGCCACCCGCACCCCAGCTGATTACGGTTTGCGCGAACTGCAGCCCCTCATCAGCTACGGCGCATCGCCGCGGGCGAGCATCAACCTGGCCCTGGCTGCCAAAGCCTACGCTTTCCTCAAACGCCGGGGCTACGTCATTCCCGAAGATGTGCGCAACATCTGTATGGATGTCCTGCGCCACCGCATGGGCCTGACCTACGAAGCAGAAGCAGAGAACACCACGCAAGAAGACATTGTCAATCGGATTTTGAATACCGTAGAAGTACCATAAATGGTTGAGAAGGTTGAGGGAGGTTGAGAAGGTTTAGGCTACCGCAGCGACTTACTCAACCTTCTCAACCTTCTCAACCTCCTCAACCTTTTTCATGGAGACCAGCGAATTGCTCAAAAAAGTCCGCAAGATCGAGATCAAGATGAAGGGCCTGAGTAAACACCTCTTTTCGGGTGAATACCACAGTGCCTTCAAGGGGCGGGGCATGTCGTTCAGTGAGGTACGCAATTACCAATACGGCGACGATGTGCGCAACATCGACTGGAACGTAACGGCCCGCACGGGTGAGGCACACATCAAAATTTTTGAGGAAGAGCGAGAGTTGACCGTGATTCTGCTGGTTGACATCAGTCGTTCGGCGCTGTTTGGTACCGTGGAGCAATTCAAATCCGAAATCATCACCGAAATCAGCGCTCTGGTGGCTTTTTCTGCCATCACGAACAACGACAAAGTGGGACTGATCCTTTTTACCGACCAAATCGAATTGTTCATCCCCGCCCAAAAGGGCAAACAACACATCCT
>JAIXOO010000269.1 GCA_027486765.1 Saprospiraceae bacterium | reverse complement strand
TCCACCGCTTTTTGAAAGTGTTGAAAGCGGCTCAAACTATCATGGAAGCCAGGCAGAGTATCTTGCACCAAATGGGGGTTGAGGTCGGCCAGGCCATTTAAAAAGGTACCCACCGCTGCTGCGCCTCGTTGGGCTTGTTGGGCATTTTCGGCATGCTCTACTGCGACGCTACCCGGCAAATAATCAACAGCACGCCAACAGTTACCTTCTTCGTCAAATAAATAGCCCTGCCCATCAATACCAGGGAGCAGCCCTGGCAGTTCCAAATTGATGTTTTTGCTGCGCAAATGCGCCAACACCACCCGGTAATTGTGCATGATCCGGTCCGGGTAGGGAAAAACGATGGTGTTGATGCGTTGCAACACCAGCTTTTCACCTTGCACCGAAGTGCCGAGCCAGGTGTCGTTGATGTTGCCGCTGCCGAGTGGCGCGAGTTGAAGGCCCTCCGGAAAACCGAAGTAGTCAAAAACAGTGGAGAGTGGCATGTTGCGATCGATTGGGTGAAAATAAGTCAAGAAGGTTTAGGAAAGTTGAGGAAGGTTTAGGCTACCGCAGCAACTTAGACGCGATCCTGCTCAAGTCACTGCGGTAGCCTAAACCTTCCTCAACCTTCTCAACTTCCCTCAACCTCTCCCCACAATTGTTCTGGATAACGCCCATCGGCAATAAACTGCTGGAAAGCCCGGGCTACGGTACCTCGATCTTCCTGGTAAGTTACACCGTACCAAAGATCATGGCTTGGCAATAAACTGACCTTCAAACCCTGATGGTTCATCATGTTATTGACTGCGGTGGGAATGTAAAATTCAGCCTTGGGGTTTTCCCAATTGTCTTGTACAAACTGCACAAAATCCTTGCGCAGCGATTCGAATATGCTGGAGTGGAAACCCCAAAAATTCATGGATACGTAGGTTTCGTCGGGTAAGGCCACTTTTTGCCCAGCTTCTTCGTAGCAGATTTGGCCATCTGCCTCCCGGCCAATTTTGGTACGCTCAGTAACACTCAACAATTTGAAGTCAGCGTCTACTTCACAAACACCCCGCGATACAAAACCATTTTCGGAAAGGGTATTGGCCAACACATACCCAATCATGCAAAAATGTTCGGGTTGACAATCGCTGGTTAAAAAACGCGCCATAGAGCGGAAGCCATCCACCCCGTAATAATCGTCGGCGTTGATCACCGCGAAGGGTTCTTTGATGGTTTCGTAAGCGACCAGGATGGCATGCCCGGTTCCCCAAGGCTTTTCCCGCTTGGGAAAAGCGGCCACCCCGGTAATCGGTGTATCGTATTCCTGATAAACAAAATCGATCTCAGCAAGCTGGGCAATTTTGTTGCCAATTTTTTCCATAAATGCCGCTTCGATGTCTTTGCGGATCACAAATACCACTTTACCAAAACCGGCTTGCAAGGCATCATAAATGGAGTATTCCAGGAGTATTTCGTCGTTTGGGCCTACGCCATCGATTTGTTTTAGTCCACCGTATCGACTGCCCATGCCCGCAGCCAGTATCAAAAGTGTTGGCTTCATGTGTTTTGTTTTAGCCTCCCCGTGCAGGAGAATGGCTAGGAGAATTGTTGAATGCGGGCCAAATTACGTTTATTCCCCTGTTTCTAATATTTGTTGAGCATGGTTTTTAGTGACAACTTTGTCGATTACCCGTTCAATCACTCCTTTTTCGTCAATGATGAACGTGCTACGCAGGACGCCATCGTAGGTCTTCCCATACATTTGTTTCTCACCCCAGGCGCCAAAAGCCTTGATCACCTCATTGTCCGTATCAGCAATCAACGGAAAGGGTAGACTGAATTTTTGAATAAAATTTTGTTGCTTTTTGGTTGAATCCGGGCTAACCCCAAGTAAGGTATACCCTTTTGCTTTCAAATCTGCATAGCCATCGCGTAAGCTACAATTTTCAGCCGTGCAACTTGGCGTATTGGATGCAGGGTAAATGAACAGGATCAATTTTTTTCCCAAATAATCCTTTAATGAAACGGTTTCGCCCGTTTGAATCACGGCAGTGAAATCCGGTGCTTGGTCTCCAACTTTTAACATGCGCTCCTTTTTAGTGGTTTTCCGTAGAGACGCACGGCCATGCGTCTCTTGATTCGACACCAGCCAGAAAGACGCACGGCCGTGCGTCTCTACAAGCACCAAAACAAAAAAGTTCAGCCTGAGTTCAACCCATTAGCGGGTAAAATTTTTCTCCCAAACCCTCTTATTGCCCATCCCATCGGATACCTCAAGATGGAAAACGTGCGCGCCTGCAGCGACCCTCGGCGTAAAGCGATAGGTAATGCGGTCATATTTTTCATCGTAATCCATCAACACCCACTGCCCATCGATTTCAGCTCGGTAACTCAAACCAGGCGTACTTCCGGCGTGGCCATAATTGTCGTTGATCCGAAAAGAGATCGCGCTTACTTTGGACAATACTGGCGTGAATCGCTCGGGGGTGATGGTTGGGGGAACCGTATCAATTTTGATACAAAACTCTCCAAGGGTACGTACATCCGCTTTAAGGCTGCCGTCAGGTTGCCATTTTCCACCGTAATTGGTTACCCGGCCATTGCTGTTGCAATACGCTACAAAAGCTTTATGTCGGAGTGAATCAGGCAATTTGATGGGTTTGAGCGCCATGCTGAAAAAGCTATGCACGGGGATGCGCGTGTTTTGGAGAATATGTACTTTAGAAAAAACGTTGGCCGAACGCTCCGGCACTACACTGTATTGGAGGTAACAATCTTCGTAGAAAATCTTTTCTGGAAAATGGATTTTCACATCGCTGGTTTGAATGACACTGGGTAGGTTGTACGGCAAAAGGTAGTTGTATTGACGGGCGGTGGCTTTCACCAGCGCAGTGTCCAATTTAACCCAAAACTGGGTTCGTGCGATATTGCCAGCTACATCTTTAACGACGATATTCACTTTGCGGGTTTGTTTCTCCGCGATGTTGATTTTGCCATTTTCCAGTACTTGATTGTACATAGACAAACCATTGCCTGGCAATAAGAAACAACGGTGAAAATAAGAATTGCGCGATACCCTTTCTTCGTAATCTACATGGGCATTGATGTAACGGGTTTCCGAAAAATCGAGTTTTTCCACCGCAAAATGATAAACAGGTTTGTCGTCAACCAACAAATCAAGCGTATAAATGCCATTCCAGTTGTTCACGCCATCCATATGGTCGTAGGCTTTGATGGCCAGGCCCACTTGTTTGGTTTTTACTTTGAGGGTATCGCCAGTTACGCCGTATTGGGTGTTTTTGAGGAGCAGGGGCACCCGACGAGTTTCAGCCAACTGGTTGTTTTCTGCAATTTGGTAAATTTTGAGCTCGTGCACCCGGGGCGGTGTATTGTCCAGTACCTGTAGACCGAACAACAAAGGGTTGATCGATCGATCGGTCGCGGTTTCCCGAATTTCAAAATGAAGGTGGGGTCCAAAGGAATGCCCTGTGTTGCCCATTTTGGCTATCAACTGACCTTTTTTAACAGGAAAACGTCCCGCTTCAGGGTACAATTCCACACTAAAAAGTTGCGCAGCGTACTGTTTCTCTTCAATGTATTTGGCCAGCTCGGGTGAAAACCCACTTAAGTGTGCATACAGCGTGGTATATCCATTCGGATGCCGCAGGTACATCACGCTGCCGTACCCACCAGGGTTGATCTTGATGCAGTACACTTCACCGTCCCCGGCTGCATAAATGGATACACCCAGGCCCCCCTTGATGTCGATGCCGGAATGAAAATGGTCGGGGCGCAATTCGCCAAAAGTACCCGAAAGGCGCAAAGGACCACTCACTGGCGCAGCGAAAAAATCCTTGGGATAAATACCTTCAGTACTAGGCACCACAAAAGCCAGCAGCAGCAGTGGAAGTAAAAGCGAGAGCAGTCGAATCAGCATAGCGTTTCGGAATCTTTTGGTTACAACGTTAATTTGTTACAGATCGATCTATTGCATCAGTTGGCCTTTGGGAGAGGATAGGTCATAAACGTAGCGAGTTGATGAGAGGCTGTTTAAGTTTCTGAGGCTAAAATAAATTATTCTGCGAGAATTTGTGCCCAGGAGCCCGTTAAAGTCTCCAGCTTTTTATTTTCCTGTAGGTATTTCAAAAAAGATTTACGGCTGATCGGCTTTGCGCCAAGGCTGCCCAGGTGTTGGGTTTGTTGTTGACAATCAATCAAGGTGAAGCCTCTTTCCCGCAATTTTTGCACCAGGGTGATGAAACCAAACTTGGAGGCATTGCTCACCCGCGCAAACATCGATTCTCCAAAAAAGATTTTCCCCAAAGAGATGCCATACAAACCGCCTACTAAATCTCCCTCCTGCCAGACCTCTACCGAATGAGCGTAGCCCAGTTGGTGTACTTGTACATAGGCTTGAATCATATCTTCAGTAATCCAGGTGTCGCCCGATTGTCCATTTCGGTTGGATTGTTGACAACTGCGCATGACGCCTTCAAAATCCTGGTCAAAACTGACCTGAAATTTTTTCTGGTTAAAGTAAGGACGCATACTTTTGGACACCACCAACTCATCGGGAATCAAAACAAAACGAGGATCTGGCGACCACCACAAAATAGGGTCCCCTTCATTGAACCACGGAAAGATCCCACCGGCGTAAGCTTCCAACAAACGCGCTGGAGACAAATCACCACCTACCGCCAGAATCCCTTCGGGGGTAGCTAGTTCTGGTGCCGGGAATTCCAAGGACTGTTCGTCCAACCAAAAAACGGGCATCTTCGCAAATAATTAACAATGAAAAAAGTTTTCCACAAAGTTTTCCACATTTTCACTTTTTTGCGTCCAGACGCAAGTGATAATTGAGAAAAAGTATAATTGTAAGGAGTACTAAGGCTCCGGCTTGGTGGAAAACACCGAGGCCAACAGGCACCGTTCCCTTACAATACAACAAGGTAAAAATTCCCAACAAAACTTGTATAAAAATCATTGTGGGAAGTAATGGAAGGGCTGAGCGGAATGGGCCTTTAGGAGCATTGGTCATGGCTTTGTAAAAATACCATAAAACAATGACAACCAATACATAAGCTAGGCTTCTGTGCATGAGTTGTACCAAGGCTGACATGAAGGGGCCACGGTCGTAATGTATGAAATTGAGGCTGTTCCATTCACTGCCCTGCAAGACTACGGAGGGGATCCATTCGCCATTCATTTGGGGCCAAGTTGGGTAAAAAAGGCCCGCTTTCATGCCTGACATGATGCCTCCTAATACAATTTGTATACCTAGCAGGATTGCTATCAAAAAGCCCCACTTTTTTAACAAAACAGTGTGGATAACTTGTGGATAACCTGTAAAAGTTGTCAACAATGTCCAGAATAATGTACTGTAAACAGCCAGTGCGATAGACAAATGTAAAGTCAATTTGTAGGCATTCACCCAGGGACGATTCACTAAACCACTGGCAACCATGATCCAACCAAAGGAAGCAGCCAATGCTGCGAGTAAAACTACGAGCCCCAAACGCCGGAGCAAGGGACGGTCGATCCAGTCCTTGAAATAAAAAAACAAAAAGGGGATCAAAAAGACAAAACCCATCGAACGAGCCCAAAGCCGGTGGAAATATTCCCAGAAGTAGATGAACTTGAATTCGCTCATGCTCATGCCATCATTGATTTTCTGGTATTGGGGCGTTGCCTGGTATTCCACGAATTCTTCTTGCCATTGTGCCGCGTTCAGCGGCGGTAAAGTGCCCGTGACAATTTCCCACTTGGTAATTGACAAGCCTGATCCTGTAAGTCGGGTCACACCACCAATCACCACTTGCATAAAAACCATAAAAACCCCAATCATCAGCCAAACCTGTACGGCTTTGGGATAAATGAATGCAGCAGACTTTGAGGAAGCGGTTGCGCTTGACATGCTTTTGTTTTTTTCTCGAACAAAGATAAGCGCTTTTCGTTGGCAAATTTTTTCAGCCGAAGC
Source organism: Saprospiraceae bacterium (assembly GCA_027486765.1). Taxonomy (GTDB): domain Bacteria; phylum Bacteroidota; class Bacteroidia; order Chitinophagales; family Saprospiraceae; genus Haliscomenobacter. Next base: position 7,201 of record JAIXOO010000269.1, on the reverse strand, counting down.
CGCCCTATGATTAAATAAAATGATTTTAAATTAAAAAACTAATCAAGTTCATCATCAGTAGTGTTAGTATGTGGAGAAAAAAATGGGTTAACCAGAGGTTATCTCAGTGTTAAGATTTTGACTGCGCTTATGCACAACAAACCAACAGGCGAAAGTGAGCCTAATCAGGTAGTTCCGACTTTTGTCCACAATGCCTTAAATACTTGTTAACGGAATAACTTTTTTTCCCGCGATTGTGAACGAGCCGTTGGTGGGCAGCCACTTTTCGGGCATAGCGTAGGCAAAACGCTGTAGAGAATGGGGATAACTTTATTTCCAAAGACCAGATGTTAACGAGTGTGCATAAGTAGGGGCTAAACTCACGCTTTTCCACTAAATTGGGGTGGAAAACGTTTTGAACTAAAATACATCCTATCAAGGCTTTAGGTCGAAACTAAAAAAAGGCATTGTTGGTAACTTTTTGGAATTATTTTTCCACTGCTCAATTATCACAAAACTGCATCAGCATGTGCGGACGTTATTCTTTTTCCACATCCAAGGCCAAAATAGAGGCTGAACTGGGCACTACGCTTGAGGCTGAAGACGATGAACTCCTGTATAACTACAACGTTGCACCCACTCAACAAGCATATGTCATCAGCAACCAGGCACCGGGGGCCTTACAATTGTTCCAATGGGGCCTGATTCCCTCTTGGGCCAAAGACCCAAAAATGGGTGGCAAAATGATCAATGCCCGGGCTGAAACGGTGCTGGAAAAACCGGCTTTTCGCAATGCCATCCGGCAAAGGCGTTGTTTGGTGTTGGCGGATAGTTTTTATGAGTGGAAAAAAGAGGGCAAAAACAAAACACCTTTTCGGATTCTCCCAGCGCAAGGTGAGCTATTGGTCATGGGCGGCATTTGGGAAACCTGGCGTGGCGAAGGAAAAGTTATCCACAGTTTTTCCATCATTACTACTGGGCCCAATGCCGAGATGATGCCAATTCATGATCGAATGCCATTGGTACTGCCGGATCGGGAGTCAAGGCAATTGTGGCTGGAAGAACGGAACCCGGCGGTGATTGAGGGGGTGTTGCATACGCCTGGGGATGGGGTGTTGAAGATGTATGCGGTGTCGGATTTGGTGAATTCGGTGCGGAACAATGGGGTGGAGTTGCATAAGTAGTGGGGCAAAAATAAGTGTTCATTTTCCCTAATCCTTTGGCAAAATGAGGCACTTATTTTTTTATCGCCCCTAAGGGGGAAGGGTGATCCCTTTCAGTTGTCTTCCTGGTCATGTGGGAAATACTGCTCTAGCTCAAACAAAGCCCTTTCCAGACCTTGCTCTGATCTGAGTAACTGCCCCGCAGCCAAAACTTTGCTTTTTATTTCATCGGTTTGAACTTTTTGAATGGCTTCGAGCAGCCCTTTTGCGTCTAGCTTTTTTACTGGAATATGTAGGCCCAATCCTTTCTTTTCGATAATTTTTCCCCAAGTAGGTTGATCTGTATAAAAGGAAATAATCACCATTGGTAAATTGTGGCGCAACATTGTTGCCAGTGTTCCAGCTCCACCATGAAAAACTCCAACCTTGCAGTGGGGTAAAATAGCCTCATGATTGACGTACTTGGTGACGAATAAATTGGGATGATCAGGTAGATCCTTAAACTGAGACCATCCGGTACAAAACAGGACTCGCTCTTGAGTTTGGGTGAGTAAATGCCTCAAAATGGCACTGTATTTTTCGTGATTGCCCACGCCATTGCTGCCAAATCCCAGGTAAATTGGTTTTTCACCTTTGGTTAACCATTTAGATAATTCTTCGGGCGTTTGTTCCAGAGGGTGGCGCTCCCGGTATTTTGCAGGAACGCTTAGGAAGCCGGTTATTTTGTGATGATGCGCCCAGTCCTTTGGTTGCGGAATCAATGCCGGACTGATACAATACAGATCCAGGGGCTTTTGATGATCTAGGTATTGAATCAGGTTTTTACGGAGTGGTTCCAGACCTAGCTCCTGACGGTACTCGTTGGTTTCTGCTTTGACAAATTTCCAATAAAAGCTTTGGGCAATTTTATAGGTAAGTTGGTTGTACCAGCCGAAGTTCAAAAAATCAAAATCGCCCAGTGGAAATTCACGGGTAGGTACTACGGGAGGCATAAAATAAGTCAATGCCATTTTTTTGCCTTGTTTCTCCGCAATGGTACTTACAATGGGCAAGGTGGCGGAATTGGCAATGATGTAGTCAACAGTACTGATGCTTGCGAAGTAGCTTTTGCGCAATGGCACTTTAATTGCACTGAGTGCTTGAAAGAAAAATTTCATCAGCTGAATGCTGTTCTCGGTTTTTAGCACACTTTGCCCTTCTGGCGAATTCATGATGGCTTCGGCGTTGCCATGAAGTGGGAAAAAGCCAATGCCAAAACCTTCTACAAAATCCTTGAAGTCGGAAGGGGCAGCCAGTACAACTTTATGCCCGCGATCCTGCAAGCCCAATGCCAATGCAATGTAGGGCTGAACATCGCCGCGGGTTCCGTAGGTGTAAATTCCTATTTTCATGCTGCAAAGGAAAATAACCCTTTGGCAAAAATGTTTAGCCTAGACTAAAAAGTCAATCTTTCCGCCTGATTTTGCTTAAGGTCACCAGGTTCATCCCCAGATAAGAGGCAATATGGGTTAAAGAAGCCCTTTGGTAGAGTGAAGGATAATCTTCGAGAAACTGCTCGTAACGCTGCTTTGCTGAAAGTAACTGGATGCTATCCATTTTTTTTTGCATCAGGAGCAAGGCCTGAATGGCAATGATTCGGCCCAGACGTTCTACATCATGGTGTTTTTGGTACAGTTGTTCAAGTTCAGCAAAGGAAACGGAAACGACTTCAGTATCTTCCAGTAGTTCTACCCTGTGTTGGGTGTCTTTAATGGGAAATCGCCGAACGATAGGGCCAATGATCATGTTTTCCAAACCGAACCAATCTGTAACTTCTTTGCCCTCGTGGTAAAAATAGGCGCGGGCTAATCCTTTTTCAATAAAGTATAAGTGCTCACAGGTGGCCAGATTGGGGATTAAGACCTGCTTTTTGGAGAAACTGGCCTTTTGTGCAAGGTTTTCGATATCACGAATGGCGGAAGGGGAGAGTGGCGCGAGTGCAGTTAGGAAACTGAGGAATGGAGTCATTGGTTAGCTATTTAAATATTATGTCTGCTCAAAACAAAACCCCTGAAACAAGCGAACTTACTCCAGGGGTTATTGATCATATCATTCAAAAAGCCAATTACCGCATATCCGCAATTGCCTCCAATTTCTGCACATAAGCGCCAGCTTCCAGTTTCTCCTTAATGTCTTTGAAAGCCGCCAGTGTCAGATCTACATCCTCATCCGTATGCGCAGCAGTAGGAATCAAACGCAGCAGGATCATACCTTTGGGAATCATCGGGAACATCACCACTGAGCAGAAGATGCCGTGGTTTTCACGCAGGTCTTTCACCAGGTTACCAGTTTCATCCACGGAGCACTTGAGGTATACGGGAGTAACGCAGCTGTTGGTGGTACCCAGGTCGTGGCCCATGGCGCGTAGACCACCTTGCAGGCGATTTACGATGTGCCAGAGTTGTTCACGCAGTTCTGGACGGGTGCGTAGCAGTTCCAAACGCTTCAATGCACCAATTACCAGCGGCATGGGCAATGACTTGGCAAAAATCTGCGAACGCATGTTGTAGCGGAGGTAATCGATGATGTCTTTATCACCAGCCACAAAACCACCGATGGAAGCCATCGATTTGGCGAAGGTACTGAAGTAGAGGTCAACGTCGTCGGTAACTCCTTGTGCTTCTACGGCACCAGCACCCGTTTTACCCAGCATTCCAAAACCGTGAGCGTCGTCCACGAAGAAACGGAAACCGTATTCTTTTTTCATGGAAGCAATTTCCTTCAGGATACCCTGATTGCCACGCATGCCAAATACACCTTCAGAAATCACGAGGATACCCCCGCCAGTTTCTTTTACGTGCTCCTGTGCGCGTTCGAGTTGCTTCTTGAAACTTTCGAAGTCGTTGTGTTCAAAAGGAAAACGTTTGCCGATGTGCAAACGAACCCCATCGTAAATACAGCCGTGGCTGTCTTTGTCGTATACGACCGCATCGTGGCGGCTGAGTACAGAGTCAATGATTGAGACTACGGCTTGGTAGCCGAAGTTGATCAGCAAGCCGCGCTCCTTTCCAACGAAGGTAGCCAGCTCTTGCTCCAATTGTTCGTGGTAAGGCGTTTCACCCGACATGATGCGTGCCCCCATCGGGTACGCCATCCCCCACTCCGCGGCGGCATCGGCGTCCGCCTTCCGAACTTCCGGATGGTTGGCCAAGCCCAGGTAATTGTTCAAGCTCCAAACAATGCGCTCCTTACCCTGGAAAATCATCCGGCTGCCGATCTCACCCGAAAGTTTGGGGAAAGCGTAGTATCCGTGTGCAATGGATGCATATTGTCCCAGTGGACCGCGGTTGTCTAGTATTTTCTGAAAAAGATCCGCCATTACAAATTAGTTTTAAATTTGGTTCGAACTCTTTACCGAATTCAGTGGGCAAAGATAAATACTTTATCGCTTTTTGCACAAATTCAGGCAAAAGTCATTCGCAATCAATTAGCGAGGAAAAACGAAATCCAAAGGAGGGTTGAGGAGTTCAGGTGTTGAGAAGTTTAGGCTACCGCGAGCGACTTAGACAAGGTCTTCGTCAAAAACGCTGCGGTAGCCTAAACTTCTCAACCTCTCAACTCCTCAACTAAACTTCACCGGGCCAGTTCCCACCCGGTCCCGAATCATTTTCCCTTCTTCACAAAGTGGCAATAGTTCCGACTGTATAAACGGAGCAACTTGCTCGGCAATTTCAGCTGGATACAACAAATGTAAATTGGGCCCAGCATCAAGGGTAAAGTAGAGCGGTTGCCCGGTTTCGTTGCGGTACTCCCGGATTTTTTCAATCATCGCCAGGGAGTTGGGTTTCATCAACAGGTAGGGCGGTTGTGAGCTCATCATCAGCGCGTGGAGGGTGAGTGCTTCGAGTTCGGCTATTTCTCCGAAGGCATGTACATCTCCGGTTTTGAGTACATCGATCAATTTGGCCATATTGTCATTGGCCTGCTGATAACGGGCTGCGGCGTATGGATTGCCTTCCATCAGTTGGTGGCCGGCACGGCTGGATACACTTTTTTCTCCTTTGCTCACAATCAGGATGTCATCGTGATAAGTGTGGAAAACGGGATGCACCCAATCGGCACAAGGACTTGCCCAGAGGTCGGTGCTGCCCGCAAGTTTTTCCAGAGTGCCCCATTCGCCCATTACGGGATACAAGGAACGACAAGCACTGCCCGAACCCAAACGAGCGAGGTAAGAGGCTTTGCGGTAAAATTCTGCAGGGCTATTCAAGGTGCCAAACAATTCCTGCTCCATCGTACACAGGCAGAGGGCAAGCGCACTCATGCTGGATGCCGAGGAGGCAATACCCGCTGAGTGGGGAAAGGAATTGGAAGAATGAATTGTTAGTTGAAACTGGGTTAAAAAAGGCAGGATTTCGCTGGCCGCCAATTCACTCAAAAACTTGTTGATCTTTTGGGCAAAGGCTGGCTGGGGCTGGCCTTCAAAATAAAAATCCAGGGCAATGTCACTGCCTTCCTGGGTGCGTGGACTGTAGCTCAGTTCGGTCTCGGTATAGGCAGCTTGTAAGGTGAAACTGATCGAGGCATTGCGGGGGAGTTGTTGTCCGTGTTTGCCCCAATATTTGACAATGGCAATATTGGAAGGACTCTGCCAATGGATGTCGCCCGAAAAAGCATAGCCCGGTGCCATGCGCAGGAGTGGATTGCGGTAGTGGTTTTGCATTGTTGAAGGGTTGATGCACTAGAACACTACTGCTAGGAGAGTGTTCACATTTTTGACAAAGGTAGATAAAATGTAGCGGAGGAGTATATGTAAACCAATAAGTGTATATATTGTTTATTTTTTGATATTAAAAGAGAGTACAGGATTAATCCCATACTCTCTTGTTTGGATTTACTTAATTCGACCCATTACTCTTCCCCTGCATCTTCTTTGCTTTCTGCATTGGATTTTCCCCGGCTTCCATAAATGGCAAACGGCCACCAGCACCTTTGAACAACTCAAAACGACTCATCTGTGGCTTAGCTGGAAAGTAGTTGTTTTCCATGTCCACATCCGAAGTTTCGAGGTAAGGGTCGAGGGTAATTTGTACCGCTTCTTTTTCGGTAGTGAACACCTTGGTGACTTCCTCGTTGTTAAGGCGCCAGATTTCCACCGGGATACGGAACTCTTTAAACGTGCCGTCGGCAAAATCAAAACGCAGGATGAGTGGCATCACCAATCCACCCTTGTTTTTGAATTGGATCTCGTAGTAGTTTTTATTGGCACTGAGAATTTTTTTCTCCTCCTCGCTCAGGCTGTTGAAGTATTTCTGGTAATCTTCCTTGTCCAGAATGGTCACCTGAAGTGGGTCGTAAGAAGAGTAAAAATCCTTCAAACTTGGATCGATGTCCTCTTGGGTTTTGGTGATCTCCTTTTCGTTGCGGATGCTGCTGATGTTGCGTGGTTGCTTTTCTTGTTCCTTGCGTGCCAGGTTTTTTTCCACCTCTGGATTCTTGCTGTCGGGACGGTACCATTTTACATCCTCCAAGGCAATGTCCACATTGTCGCATGTATAGAACCAGCCACTCCAGAACCAGTCAAGGTCAATGCCACTCGCATCTTCCATGGTGCGGAAGAAGTCAGAAGGAGCGGGGTGTTTGAACTTCCAGCGAGTGGAGTACATCTTGAAGGCGTAGTCGAAGAGTTCACGGCCCAGTACAGTTTCACGCAGGATGTTCAGCGCAGCGGCGGGTTTGCCGTAGGCGTTGTTGCCGAGTTGGGAAACTTGTTCGGAGTTGGTCATGATGGGCTCCAGCATTTTTTTGTCCATCTTCATGTAGGGGATAATGCTGTTGGCTGGTCCACGACGAGAAGGGTAGTCGCGCTCCCATTGTTGCTCAGCCAGGAATTGGAGGAAAGAGTTGAGTCCTTCGTCCATCCAGGTCCACTGGCGCTCATCGGAGTTGACGATCATTGGGAAGTAGTTGTGGCCTACTTCGTGGATGATTACACTGATCATACCGTATTTGGTTCTTTCGGAGTAGGTGCCGTCTTTATCCGGGCGGCCACCGTTGAAGCAAATCATCGGATATTCCAT
>JAIXOO010000461.1 GCA_027486765.1 Saprospiraceae bacterium | reverse complement strand
TTTAATTGTTTTCGGGGGTGTACATCCAGAAATCGGAGAAGATCAAAAAATCCAGGTTGTTGTTTCGGACAAAGATACTCCTTCCACCTCCCAGGTAAGCACGGTTGTTGACGACGAATAAGCCAGCGTGGGAGCGGCCCCCACTGCGAAGTGGAGTACGAGTTTGCCACTGTTTGCCTCGTGCTGCGGTTGGGTCAAAACTCCAAAGGTCGCTGAGGTAGGCACTGTTTTCTGATTTAAAGCCAGTACCAACGTACCCTTTGCCATTGATGCTGAAGGAAATGGCACCTCTACGTGGGTCATATGGCAATGAGTCTACTGGCGTCCATTGGTTGGATTGTGGATTGTAACTCCAAAAATCGCTTAAATCCTCTTTAGCGGAGAAGCCTGTTCCGACGTAGCCACGGTTGTTGACCACAAAAGCGGCGGCCTCACTGCGGCCTGAACCAGGTAGGGGCGCTATCTGCCTCCAACGTTGCCCTCTTTCAAGGGATGGTGAATATTCGTAAAAATCACTGTATAGTACTTCATTGGCAGTGGCATCCAGGCGGCGACCACTACCAATGTAGGCCTTGCCATTGATGACAAAAGCCACTGCACCTTCCCGGCCTGCGGCAGGAAAAGTATCGGCCAAAATCCAATTTCCTTCGCCACCGTTTTCCGTAGGATCAAAGGCCCAGATGGTGGTGGTATTGAAGCGATTGCCAACACCACGATCACCCAAGGTTACATAGAGGCGATTGTTGAGGGTAAAAGAAGTGGATCTTTTGGCAGGGATGCCGCTGTAGTCTGCAATTTCCGTCCATTTTCCAACAGTGTCTTGTTCTACCTCAAAGCGGTAGGCTGTCCGGGAAGGTCCATTAGTGGCGTTCAGACACAATTCATCCAGACAGGCTACCCCCATGATGCCACTGTTGCCAATGGCTCCGCTGACCAAATGGGCTTGTTGGGCCGGCAAACGAAACTTGACTGGCAACCAGCCATCCTTTACCCTGAAGGTCAGCGTTTTTTTGCTGTAGACAAAGCGACCATCGCGGGTTTGGGCATAGGCTTTGCCGTAATAGGTGGTGTTAAAACTCAGGCCTTCAAATTCGCTTGAAAAAACACCGTCATCATTGGAGCTTTTGAGGCTGGATTTTTTGAAAAAGGTTTTATTCAAATAGAGATTGGCTGTGTCTCTGGCGATGATGTGCCCGTGGTCAATCACCGAATCCCGTAAAGCTTCTAAACCAAAAAGCAGCGCGGATAAAGTTGCCTCGTTGTTGTTGATGCTTACCGTATCCGTTTGTACGACAAAATTAAAACTGAAGCGTTCCAATCCTCCATAGATGGTTCGACCACCGGCAACTGCATAAGCTTTAATGGAGTAAAGGCTTTGTTCCACATTGAGGTTGTTGAGCGTATAGGTAAAATCTCCCTGTTGGATTCTGCCTAAACTGATGGTTTTAACCCCAGGTCTGCCCAGCACAAGATCAGCGGGAGTCCCCGTCCAGTTTTCCACCCAAATAAAACCATGGTCTCCCAGAGAATCTTCCTCTAGCAAGGTCCGATTGATGGATCCACCTACGGTAAGGCTCCCTACTCCGGCTGGGATCGGTATTTTGGTTTGAACGTCGACAAAATCGAGTTGGTCTAGTTTTGGTCCAATACAGCATGTGCAGCACAAAAGCAGGCAAAGCCACAGGGCATTCATAAAAAAAATGCCAAGAATTGGATTTCTCATGAGTAAAGGGGTTTTAGTGCAGAATAAATTTTCGGTAAACGAGGTCTCCTGAAACATCCAATTGAATGATGTATATTCCTGGAGCTAAGTTAGAAAGATCGGGGGTGTATAAAAACTCGTTGGCGGTTTTTATATCGGATTTCCAAATATATTTTCCGGTTGCCTCCAAGATGCGTACCTGCACCGTTTCTTTCTTATTGAGTTTTCCTTCAATACGAAACTGCCCCTGCGTAGGATTCGGATAAATTTTCAGATCCAACACCCCAGCTACATCACGAGTAGACGTAATAATGAACAACTCAGGCCCATATCCTACTGTACAGCCATTGGCGTCCTTCACCGCAAGTTTGTATATCCCTGTTTTTAGTCCGACCAAGTCCTCTTGCGTTGACGTAAGGGTATCATTGCGGAACCATTGGTATTGATAAGGAGACTTCCCTCCAGTCACGCTTACTGCAATAAAACTATTCAGGCCAGCTTTGAACTGGCTGGAGTCTTTTTTGATGCTCGGGTTTGAATTTACGGTGATGGTAACTTGATCAATGGCTTCACAATCATTTTGTGTCACGGTAAGGGAATATGACTGGGTTGCCGCAGGACTTACCGAAATGTTCGACGTGGTTGCATTATTACTCCACTTGTAAGTACCTCCTCCACTTGCATTCAATACCGTACTCTGGCCTGCACAGATGCTTTGGTCGGGGCCTGCGTTGGCATTCGGTAGGGGGCGTACCGTTACCCTCACTTCGTCAACTGACTGGCACTCGTTCTGAGTTACGGTCACTGTAAAAACTTGCGTTGCTGCCGGGCTGATGGTAATGGATGCGGTGGTGGCATTGTTGCTCCATTTATAGGTGTTTCCACCTGTAGCGTTCAGTACAGCACTTTCCTTTGCACATATACTAAGATCAGGCCCTGCATTCGCAATGGGCAGTGGTCGAACCGTCACGTTAAGTTGATCGCTGGCTTCGCAGCCGTTTTGCGTCACCGTCACGGTAAAGGTTTCCGTATTGCCAGGCACTACCGTGATGGATGAAGCCGTGGCATTGGTGTTCCATTTGTAGGCACTTCCTCCCGAAGCAGTAAGTACCGCACTTTGACCTGCGCAGATGCTTTGGTCAGGGCCTGCGTTTGCAACGGGCAGGAGACGAACTATCACCGTAAGTTGATCGCTGGCTTCGCAGCCATTCTGGGTAACTGTCACGGTGAAAGTCTCCGTGGAACCCGGCACTACCGTGATGGATGAAGCCGTGGCATTGGTATTCCATTTGTAGCTACCTCCTCCTGAAGCTGTCAGTACCGCACTTTGACCTGCGCAGATGCTTTGGTCAGGGCCTGCGTTTGCGACGGGCAGGGGCCGAACCGTTACAGTTAGTTGATCCGTCGCTTCGCAGCCGTTTTGAGTTACCGTCACGGTAAATGTTTCTGTGTTGGCAGGCAATACCGTGATGGATGAAGCCGTGGCATTGGTATTCCATTTGTAGCTACCTCCTCCTGAAGCTGTCAGTACCGCACTTTGACCCGCGCAGATGCTTTGGTCAGGGCCTGCGTTTGCGACGGGCAGTGGCCGAACCGTCACTGTAAGTTGATCCGTCGCTTCGCAGCCGCTTTGAGTCACGGTAACCGTGTATGTTGTGGTGTTACCTGGTACTACCGAGATCGATGATGAGCTGACATTGTTGTTCCATTTGTAACTACTTCCTCCTGAGGCTGTCAGTACCGCACTTTGGCCCGCGCAGATGCTTTGGTCAGGGCCTGCGTTTGCGACGGGCAGTGGCCGAACCGTCACTGTAAGTTGATCCGTCGCTTCGCAGCCGCTTTGAGTTACCGTCACGGTAAAGGTTTCCGTATTGCCAGGCACTACCGTGATGGATGAAGCCGTGGCGTTAGTGTTCCATTTGTAGCCACTTCCTCCTGAGGCTGTCAGCTGCGCACTTTGACCTGCGCAGATGCTCTGGTCCGGGCCTGCGGTGGCGGTGGGCAGAGGACGAATTGTCACCGTGAGTTGATCCGTCGCTTCGCAACCGTTTTGGGCGGTGACCGTTACCGTGAAGGTTTCAGTGCTGGCTGGTGTTACAGTGATGGAGGATAGTTTTGCGTTGTTACTCCATTTGTAAGTACTTCCACCGGAGGCGGTAAGCATTGCACTTTGCCCGCCGCAAATGCTGGTATCTGCGCCAGCATTGGCAAAGGGCAATGGATTAACGGTAACCTTTACAGTGGCAGTTGCAGTGCAATTGTTATTGCTGACCGTTACTTGATAAACTTGGTCACTAATTGGGCTAACCTTGATGGATGGACTCGTTTTTCCATTAGACCACAAATAAGTTCCGCCTCCACTAGCTTGCAAAGTGGTACTATCGCCGAGACAGATGATGCCACGGTCGGTACCAGCATTAGCAGAAGTACGATTGACCACTACGACGACCTGGTCCGTAGCCGTACAACCACTCTGCGAAGTAACCGTCAGGGTGTAGGTAGTAGTCGCGGTTGGATTTACTTCTAATTTTGGTGAAGTTGCGCCGACGCTCCAGGTGTAAGTACCTCCTCCACTGGCGGTTAAACTAATCTTGGAGCCGGAACAAATGCTGGTGTCAGCGCCAGCATTGGCATTTGGTTTGGGTAATACATTAACTGTCACTTGATCGCTTGCAGTACATCCGTTGCTTGTAGCATAAGCGGTAAAAGTTTGGGTTGCGTTTAACGTAGGAGTAATAAGGCGAGGATTTGAGATTAGTCCAGGATTTTCCCAGGTGATGGTTCCAACTCCCGATGCAGTTAAATTGGCATTTTGCCCGGCGCAAATGGATTGATCCTGTCCGGCATTGACACTTGGTCCCGTACAACCCGGTTGAGTGATGAAAATGCTTTTGTAGAAGCCTTGATCGTTGATCAAAAGTACGGTGTCTGTTCTCGCCTGTGTACTTGGGTTTTTAAACGCTTTAAACGAAATGTCTTTGATTCCTGTCCCGCTTGAAGGGCTAAATTCGATCCAGGAAGCCCGGTTAGGATTAATTCTTTCTATGCGCCAATTTTCATTGCTGTTGACTTCTACAAAAAAACTTTTTTCGTTGGCATTCAGGGCCGGAATACTCCCTACCCCCAGGTTGCTCACATTCAGTTTGCTCACAAAACCAGAAATTAAAGATTTTCCGCCCTTTTTAAAGCGGTCACTACTTGTAATGTCTAGGCCATTTTCAAGTTGGAAAACGGGTCGTACGTAGTAAATTTTGTCCTGCCGAACGATGGCAAATTCGATGAGTTCACCCTCTGCGTACCCACAGTCTTGATTGTCGGCAGTTGCATCTCCATAAAGCATAAAATTCAATTCCTGACCATTCCAGTTTGCTGCATTTGACTCACGATTCACTTTGTTACGAGGGTTAAGTAGATAGATGCGGTCACTTATTGTCAAAACTTCTCCATCCAACAATAAGGGGTTAGAGCGAATCGTAACCTGATGGATACTGCTTTGATTGACAGGGCAAACTAAGGAAGCCGCACGAGAAAAAACCCCTACATCTGACGCAGTATAAACCAACTTAAATGAGCTATTGTTGTCTAATTTGAGTTGGTCAATGATGACATGATAGACCCCCGCTTCAAGGTATTTGGAAATAGAAGCGCTCCCTCCACTTGCAGGAGTTTCTGCCAAAGCCAGGAGATTGTCGTCACATTCACTACCCGCAAGAAACAGAGCGTATCCTTGATTGGTCGAACTAATGGTGAGATCAACCAGGCCTGGTTGATCCAAGATAATCCTGTAGGCTTTTTCTCCGCCAAGATAGTCCTTGCTAGCTTCTTGAAATACACGTGGAGACAAAGGCAAAACCCCGGTTTTGACGTTTGTCAAAGTTGTTGATGCGGATAGTACCTTTTCAAATTCCTGGCAAATACAACTAGGTGCATAGGATTTGGGGCGAATAATTTCATAACATTCTTTTGGCAAATCTTCGGTGGAAATATCAATAAGGAATTCAACCTCTTGAATAGCCACTAAAATAATTACATAATTCTTACCCGGTTGAACGCTAAAAAAATGGCTTATGCCATCCGTCTTTGGGTCGATTGCACAGGAATAATTTTGATTTCCAGTACATTCGACCAATGCGATTCGAACATTACCAGCCATACCAGTCTCAAAAATCAAGTCAATGTATAAGCTGGAGGTAGTTGCTGTAAAAGGGTAAACTTGCCCCCTAAGAAGTTTGCTGGTGGCATCGAAAGTAAATAAATTCTTTATGCAGGGAAGGTTCGTAATGGCGTTGGGGAGGATACTTTCTTCCGTAATTTTACTAACAGGTATCTTGGTACCATTGCTGTACTTGAGTGAGTTTTTGACATTCAAGCCTGCAAAACTGCAAATATCCGGGCATGATTCCGTTGAAAATTCTTTTTCCGTGTAAAGCCCATTGGTCATTGCTGCACTAGCCCCCCCAAGATAGGATTGCCCATTTTTTAGACATACCCGATCGGAGAGAAATACTGGATTGTTGACGCCTTGCCACATGCAGATATTATCCACGTAGTATTCAGAATTTGCCCCAGCGTAAAAATTTATAGCAGCCAGTGTTTTTACAAAACAGTATTTAAAATCACTTTCAAAACCGCAACTAAATTTCCAAGAGTCGACAAACTCATCGTTGATCCAAAGCTCCAATTGATCTGTATTCAAATCTACAATATGGGTCACTTTGTTCCATGCATCCATCAGATAGGGAAAACGAGACGAAACTTGCTTAAGTCTGTTAACTGTACCTATACCATTTGCGCCAAAAGTCACGTCAAAAGCGAAGTAGTCGGCTGTTTCCGCGTGTTGGAAATTGTAATTAGCGGTTTTCCCTTTTGGAACATACATTTGCCACGAAACGCGGTAACGGCCACTAGTTTTATTGCCTAGTTTGAGCAACAAATTAGGGCCTGCATTGGCACTTCCACTAATAAATAAGGCTTTGCTCGTTGATTTGGGTGCAGTTTGGATTTTACCAAAAGTTGAAGTTCCTGGTCGAAATGTCCAACGAGAATTGTTTACAGGAAAATTAGCTCCATTGCCATAAGATTCAAAATTTTCGCAGATGAGCAATGGATTAAATAGGCTAAAACTCCCTTGATCTGTGCAATTGCATTGACCTTTTAAAAAATGACAATTAAACAAAGAACAAAGAATAAGCAACGCAAATAGTTCTTTCCTCATTTTCATCACCAGGTATTTTAGAGTAAAATAATTTTTTTAAAAGTTGAATATCCAGACACCTTAATCTGAACCATATAAATTCCTTTTGCCAAGGATTGCAAATCCAAGTTGTGTTCAAAAGCATT
>JAIXOO010000402.1 GCA_027486765.1 Saprospiraceae bacterium | reverse complement strand
GCGTAAAAAGTATCCTTGCCGCTGCCTGCTATCCCAGACAGGACGATTACTTCAAAAGCCGTATCGTCAAAAATCTCCACTGGGTAAGTTTCTTCTGACCAAAAGTAGCGGTAGCGGCTATGCGCATTGAACCAAGTGGCTTCCTGCTCAAAACAGTGGTTGTCGAGGCAAAGCTCGCGAAACAAGTCGGCCCGGTACAACAATTCATCACAAGTAGCACTGATGCGACCCAGCACATCGGCTTTGGCGAGCAGGTAGGTCAGCTCGTTGCGCACCCGCCAACTGGCCAGGGTTGCCGCCCGGATGGGGTCGGGTTTGTCCATGATCCAAAGGGGCAGACCATGTTGGCGCACGAGGGCACAAACCTCTTCGCGAAACCCGATCTCACAACCCCAGAGGATTTCACGAGCCACTTTTTCTCCAATCTTAGCGTGCCGAGGCGAACTGATTTTGCCATTTTCGATGGTGGTACACTGGGGCTTGGCCACATCATGCAACAAAGCCGCATGGAACAACAGGCTCTGCTCCCGCTCCGCTAATTCCTGGAAAACAGGTAGTGCCAGCAAGGCTTCGATCACCATGCGGGTATGGGTCCACACATCGCCTTCGGCGTGGTGCGCCGGTTCTTGGGGGCAAGTGCGCAGGGGTTCCACCCAGTCGAAAGACTCAATCAGCGCCCAATTCACCTGCTGTTGCTGAAAAATCTGGCCGTTCAAACCAAAGTTGGGCTCTTTGCCAGTTGCGCGTCCAGTGCTCATCGGTTTGTACATGGTTTTTGCGAACGTACTTCAGCACGTTGGTGTAAAAATCGGATTCGGGAAAAGCGGCGGCATTGCGGCAAACGACCCCTTCACTTTCTCCGCCAAAAAAACTGCCTCTTGCTTGTTGTTCGGCAATGATTTTCTCTAATTGTGTGCTGGAAAAACTGCCGCGTTCCAAAACGGGAACGGTGGGTAGATCGAGCAATTGGGCGTACCATGCTACTTCGTCCCAGGAGAGCCATTGGCCATTGTCGCGTACGGCAAAAATGTAGAAATAACTGTCGAGTCGTTCATAGGTAATGCTATGGATGGCGTAGAGGTTTTCGCCAAAAATATGCAAGTCACCCAGGGATTGCACCACTCGCTCCCAAATTTCCCAAATGGGTTTGGCCCAGGGATTTTGGTTCACCGCACCGTGGGAGCGCGCGTAGATGCCATTGGCTTTGATGCAGGTATTTTCACCATCCAGCTTTTCGGTAATGACGATCTCGTTTGCCAAAAGCCTTGCCCATTCGTCCTGGATGCGGTCGTCGTTGACGGCACCTTCGGAAAAGGGGAAGTGGTAGGTGCGCGGGTATTTTTCGGATGGTGTTTCCATGGGATGCCGTTTGTTGTTGCGAGGAACGACAAATGGGGGGAAATGGTTCCCAGCTCGTAGGGGCAACCCTTGCGGTTGCCCTTTAATCATCGTGGTTGCCCATTGATATTTTCAACCACAGAGGGGCAACCGCAAGGGTTGCCCCTACGAGGGAATTTAATTAATATCCTTGTTTTCCTTCAATTTCACAATCGCCCCTTCCATTTGGGTCTTCTGCTGTGCATTCGCCGCTTTTGGCAGGGCCAGGTTGGCGTATTTCAAGGCATTTTTATAGTCTCCCACGGCGGAATAACCGCGTGCCAGCCCAAAAAGAGTCATGTACTCCTCTGGAAAACGCTGGTTGTTGAGTTTGAAAATTTCCAGAGCCTCCTGATTTTTTTTACTCGCCTGCAATCCACGGGCATACATGTGAATGTCCTGCATACCTGCCGTAGGTTCTTTGACGGCCTCCTTCATGATGGCGGCGGCTTCGTCATTGCGCCCCATTACCGTCAGGATTTGAGCTTTGTTGGACAAAGTTTGGAAGTTGCGTTCCCCAATGTATCTTCGGCTGATGGCATCCTCCGCCCAGGCCAGGCCTTCTTCCAGCGCTACCTTGTTTTGGGCGCAAAACTGCGAAGCGCTGACGAAGCTACGGTAATCAAAGCCAGTGAAATTTTGCAGCTCCTGACGGATTTTAGCCAGGTAGTAATCATTGGCCTTGGGGACAGTCACTTTGAAGGGTACTGCCAGTTTTTCCCAACGCATCCTTACGGTACAGCCATTTGGCATCCGATCATCAAACTCGTAAGTCAACCATTCGGTGTAGGTGTGGGCTTGTGGCTTTACATTTACCCGCAGGGCATCTTCACTTTGCTGGTAGAAGTAGCTGCCCCAGGCCGTGTGGTTTTTGGAAAAAATGATGACCCACTCGTCTTTGCCTGGGATCATGTGTAGGCCATACTTACCAGCCGGCAATGCTTTGCCTTCGATCATAACATCGTGAGAGACCTCAAAAACCGTGTTCTCATTGGCACCAGCGCGCCAGGGCATCAGATTTTTTTCGTCACTCAGGCCAAAATCGAGGTTGCTGAGGCCATAGGGCACCAATTCGCCCCAGATTTTTCCGGTGCGGTCTTCGCCATTGGCACCGTGCACATCGGGGCTGCCCCAGATCACAGCAGCTCTAACCAGACCGATGTGTTGTACGACTTCACATTTCTGGTTGTCCCCATTAGGTGGAAGCGTGATTTGGGCCTTTAAAAGGGTAACACTAGTAACAGTCAAAAAAAGAAGGGTGATTGCATGTTTGCACATAATAGATGTATTTTAGGTAAAAAAATGACGTCCTATTTGAGCATTGGTGACTCAAACTCTTCATGCAGCAAGTTTTGTGGAGACGATTTTTTAGAACAACCCTCAGGGGCGTTATTTAGAGCAGTATAGTTGGAACTTCAACGCAATTTTTTGTGTCTCTTTAACGTGTATTCATCCAATCTTTCAGTAAAAATAGACATTATTCTTTATGAATCAAATACCTGACCCAAATACGCTTTATCCTTTAGCTTTTCATCAACGCTTATGCTTTTTGAAAAACCTGGTACAAAACCCGAGGATCATTGTAGGCGATTATACTTATTACGATGATTTTGAGGATGTACATAACTTTGAGAAAAATGTAAAATACCATTTCGATTTTACGGGGGATAAACTCATTATTGGTAAATTCTGTATGATCGCCTCTGGGGCGCAGTTCATCCTCAATGGAGGCAATCACCTGACTCAGGCCATTTCTGCTTATCCATTTGCCATTTTTGGAGGGGCCTGGGCAAATGCGATGGAAGGGAAGTCTTATCCCAACAAAGGAGATATTCAAATTGGAAACGACGTTTGGATCGGGCACAATGCAGTCATTATGCCAGGAGTAAAGGTAGGAAATGGCGCCATTATCGGTTCTTACGCCGTGGTAACCAAGGATGTTGAACCCTACACCATTGTAGGAGGAAATCCAGCCTGCGAAATCCGCAAACGGTTTTCAGCACCACAAATTGAAACCTTGCTAGAATTGAAATGGTGGGATTGGGAGATTGAAAAGATCACTGCCAATGTTGAGCATTTGACAAGTGGGGATGTTGACAGATTGACGTTAATCGGTTGAATATGGAGCCCAATTCAATGCCGCTCTAAAGCATAATATTGCCTCAAGGTAATGATTGTCCAGGCGCGTAGCACTTGTTCCACATGAGCCTCTTGCCTGGCAGCGATGGCGACCAAGAGATCTTCGTCTTCTTTTTGGAACAGATCTCCGCTGTAAAACTCTTGTAACTTGTCGTTGTATACCTGCTTTTGCACCCTTGCAGCTTTTGACCAAATCTCAAAACCCAAATGTGCTTCAACACAGAGGCGTTCCAGGGTTTGGATGTCCTTTTTCGTGGGGCTTTCCAACCAACAGGAGAAGGTAAAATAAAGGGAGCGCTGCTGAATGCCCAATTCAGCGTGTACCGGAAAGCGGCGGCGTTTGGCCACATTGTAGCCAATGACTTGTCGGTCAAAAACAACAATGTCCAAAAAATGGCGGTCGGAATCGGGGTGGGGGATGCTGGTGATTTGCGCTCGGGCTGGATCAAGTGGTTTGGCCCAGATCAGTTCAAAGATGCCACTGTGATTGAGTTGGAGGGAAATAAGTGCGCCGCGAGGATTGCTGGAGCCGAATTTTGACCATATCGACTTGGCCAATCGATCTTTGCCCAAGGCTACGGCGGTAATGCCTAACGTCCACCACGTATCCGCTAAACTTGCATCTAGGGAAAGGGCTTTTTTGGCATAGTGCAGTGCTGGTTTCCACTCCGCCCGTTTTTTATAAATCTCTGCCAACTGCACGTAAGCTTCCACCACCTCAGGAGCCAGCTTAATGCAGCGCTTGTACAACTTGACAGCGTTGTACACATCGCCGCGGGCATCGTATTCGCGGGCTTGGGAGAGCAAGATGGCATAATCGGACATGGTTGTTGTTCTAGAGATCTTTCTGTTGCAATGATAGGGAATAAGTGGGTGCAAGGGATAAGTTGAGAAAAAAAAAGTCCTTGGGCGCTGCAAAAGCACCGCCCAAGGACTCGTCAATAATTTCAGCTTCAATTGGCTTTATTGCTCTTCTGTGACTTTTAAGGGGCGACAAAAAAATAAACGTTCCTTTTGCCCATTGCCTTAAGGCTTCACTGTCACCGCCAAATTCAATTCCTTCAACTGCACATCGGCAATCCCCGAAGGTGCATCAATCATCATATCCCGGCCCTGGTTGTTCTTCGGGAAGGCGATGAAGTCGCGGATCGAGTTTTGGCCATTCATTACCGAGCAGAGGCGGTCAAAACCAAAGGCAATGCCCCCGTGTGGTGGTGCGCCAAACTCAAACGCGCCCAACAAGAAGCCAAATTGTGCTTCTGCCTCTTCGTCGCTAAAGCCCAAAAGGCTGAAGTTTTTCATCTGTAAATCGCGGTCAAAGATCCGAATCGATCCTCCTCCAATTTCAACACCATTCAGTACCAAATCGTAGGCATCCGCCCGCAAACCTTTCAGGACATTGCGGTCGTCAGAGGCCATTTTGGCCACGTCGTCGGGTTTGGGTGAGGTGAAAGGGTGGTGCATGGCATAAAAACGCTCGGTGTCTTCGTCCCATTCCAGGAGGGGGAAGTCCAATACCCAGAGTGGTTTGAAGTCGCCTGCTTTCATCAAGCCCATGCGACGACCCATTTCCAGGCGCAGTTCACCCAATTGTTTGCGTACTTTTTCTTCTTCCCCGGACATGATGAGCATCAAGTCTCCGGGCTGTGCATCCAGGTGTTTGGCCCAATCGCGGAGTTGATCTTCCGTGAAAAACTTATCTACTGAAGATTTTAAGGTTCCGTCGGCATTGTAGCGTACGTAAACCAATCCTTTGGCGCCGATCTGCGGGCGTTTCACCCACTCGGTCAGTTCATCTACCTGCTTGCGGGTGTAATCAGCCTGGCCAGAGGCATTGATGCCAACCACCAGCTCAGCGCTGTCAAACACCACAAAACCTTTCCCTTTGGCCAAATCGGTTAAGTCGGCGAAAGGCATGCCGAAGCGCAAGTCGGGTTTGTCTGAACCATACAGGCGCAAGGCATCGTCGTAGGACATCCGGGGGAAATCGCCCAATTCCAGCCCAAGGGTATGCAAAAACAAGTGGCGGGTCAAAGCCTCGAAGGTATTCAATATGTCTTCGCGGGTGACAAAGGCCATCTCGCAGTCGATTTGAGTGAACTCCGGTTGACGGTCGGC
Organism: Saprospiraceae bacterium; assembly: GCA_027486765.1. Lineage (GTDB taxonomy): Bacteria > Bacteroidota > Bacteroidia > Chitinophagales > Saprospiraceae > Haliscomenobacter. Next base: position 35,946 of record JAIXOO010000402.1, on the reverse strand, counting down.
ACGCAAATCTTCATCCCGGAAACACTTCACGATCTGGAAGTAGCGGTCGAAGCCAGCTACCATCAAAATCTGCTTGAATGTTTGAGGAGATTGGGGCAATGCGTAAAACTGTCCTGGATTCATGCGGCTAGGCACCACAAAATCGCGGGCACCCTCCGGTGTACTTTTGATCAAAAAAGGTGTTTCGACCTCAATGAAGTTTTGATCAGACAAAAACTTGCGTACTTCCAGCGCCAATTTGGAGCGGAAGATCAGGTTATTTTGCACCGGGCTGCGCCGCAAATCCAGGTAGCGGTATTTCATGCGGATATCGTCACCGCCGTCGGTTTCATCTTCAATGGTGAAGGGGGGCACTTTGGATACGTTGAGCACCCGTAAGGCCTGAGCTACAATTTCAATGTCACCAGTAGCCCGATTGGGGTTTTTGTTGCTGCGTTCGCGCACGCTACCTTCAATCTCGATGACGAATTCCCGGCCCAACTTGCGGGCTTGCTCGCACAACTCCGCATTTTCTTCCATGCTGAACACCAACTGGGTAATGCCGTAACGGTCTCGCAGGTCCAAAAAAGTCATGGCACCAAAATCACGGGTGGTTTGCACCCATCCACTCAATTTCACAGTCTTACTGACATCGGCGATACGCAGGTCGCCGCAGGTATGCGTACGGTACATAAAAAATGTTTTAGTGGCGCAAAAGTAAGCCTTTACGTCATAAGAAGGTCAAAATACTTTTGGAAATGGTAAATTTGAAATTGTTTTGACACAAAACTGAATCCGGCTTTAATTTTATTGTGTTTATATCAGCGGAAAGGGTTGACTTTTGTCAGTACATACTAAAAATCACTGCCGTTTTTTTGCAGGGAAAATGTCAAGAAATCCAAGGTTTCTGAAACTTAATTTAGATTTCGTCCAAATAATCGAATTTATTGATGTTGTTACAGAACCGTGACATTATTTCCCAAGCGGCAATCTATTTTTGCATCGTTCATTCAGTAGACACCGTAAGTACCGGATAAAAAGTGATTCATCCCAAACCCTTGCGAGAATTAACCGCTTAGTAATTCACCAGTGTCATTTTCTTTTAAGCAAACAAGGTTATGTTAGACAATTACAAAATCCTTACGGTCACCCACAAACGTGTAAATTTACACAGCATCAGCGAGTTTGTGGTCAAAACCTCCGACCCCTCGGCGTTGAAGATGCGCTTGCAGGACCTTAAGGAACAGTTTGGTTTGGATGAGCTTTTGTATTTGTCTACTTGCAATCGGGTGATGTACTTCTTTCACACTGAGCGCAAATTGGATCTGGTTTTTGCCGTAGAGTTTTTCAAACAAGTCAATCCACAACTCGAAGACGAAGTTTTAGGCACCTTGGAAGAGAGTGTACAGATTCTGGAAGGTATGGATGCCCTGGAGCACTACTTCACGGTTTCTGCTTCGATGGATTCGATGGTGATTGGTGAGCGCCAGATTTTGGGTCAACTGCGCGATGCCTACGACCAATGCAAAGAATGGGGCCTTATCGGAGACAACCTGCGCATGGCTATGGATCAGGCCGTAGCAGTGGCCAAATCAATCTACTCCAATACCCGCATCGGCGACAAACCTGTTTCGATTGCATCACTGGCCATCCAAAAAATGATGCGTTACCACCTGCCTAAGGAGGCGCGTATCCTGATTGTGGGAGCTGGCCAAACCAATACACTGATCGCCAAGTTTTTGGACAAACACCACTTCACCGAAGTAACGGTGTTCAACCGCACAGTAGCCAAGGCGGATGAAATTGCGGCAATTTTTCCACATGGTCGTGCTTTTGACCTGGCTGCACTGCACAACTACACCGAAGGTTTTGATGCGCTCATCGTCTGTACTTCGGCCACCGAACCCGTGATCACTCCCGAGCTTTACCCACAATTGTTGAATGGGGAAGCAGGTGCCAAAGTGTTAATCGACTTATCCATTCCTCACAATATTGCTCCTGAAGTAGTGAGCAACTACGACAACCACTACATCGAAATTGAAGGCCTGCGTGCCTTGGCCAAAGAAAACCTCGCTTTCCGCGAATTCGAGGTACAAAAAGCCAAAGCGATGCTGGAAGAATTCATCGAAGAACTGCCTAAGGTATTCCAACAACGCCGTTTGGAGATCGCCATGCGCCAGGTTCCTGTTGAAATCAAAGCCGTAAAAGACCGTGCCCTGAACGAGGTATTCCACAAAGAAGTCGCACAGTTGGACACCAACACTCGTGATTTGCTGGAGCGTATGCTGGAATACATGGAGAAAAAGTGCATTGGTATTCCGATGAAGGCAGCTAAAGAAGTGATTTTTTAGCCTGAGCCACCAATAAAGTATCTTCCATTTTGAACAATATTTACCATCTCCTTTGCATTGAACATGCAAAGGAGATTCCTGTTTTAATGTAGAACTGTAATTATGAAATATTTCTTCACCCTGCTGCTGTGTTTGTTGGCCTTCACCTGGAGCTTTGCCCAGGAAAGCAACAAGGGAAAAGTGACCATCAAAGGCCAGACTTATGATTACATCATTGACGATGGCGGAGACACCTTAATTATGGCAGGTTTGGGTGAGGTATCCATCACTTCGCTGCGCTCCTTCGAATCCGAAGAGGATTACAAAAAATACCGCAAGTACCGCCGTTATGCTTACTCGGTCTATCCTTATGCGGTGGAAGCGGTACGCATTTTTCGTGAAGTGGACGCAGTGACCAACGACATCAAAAAAGGCCAAAAACGCAAATACATCAAAACCTTGCAGGAAGACCTGGAGGAAAAATTTGAACAACCCCTCAAAAAACTCACCCGTACTCAGGGCATGCTCTTGATCAAGATGATTGAACGTGAGCTGGATACGCCGATGTATGATTTGGTGAAAGGCCTGCGCGGCGGCTGGACGGCGACGTATTGGAACGTCCTCGGGGGATTCTATGGGCACCACCTCAAAGAGGGCTACGAGCGGGGCAAAGATCCGATGCTGGATATCGTGTTGGATGATTTGAATTTGACGTACGGGCAAAAAAAACCGTGACGGGCCGCCCGTCACGATAACCTGAATTGCACATATTTTATCGTTTTCTTTTCCGCCAAATGCATCCGTTCGTAATAGGTTTTGATTTCCAACTCTGGCAGCGGCAGCTCCTTCGCATAAATGTCATCATCGGTGTACAACAAGGTCGCATGCGGGTAATCCCGGATCACCATCAAGGTAAACTCATATAAGGTGGGGTCATCCGTTTTGAGGTGTACGATGCCACCGGCGGGCATCATTTTGCGGTAACGGTCCAAAAAGGCTGGTGAAGTCAGGCGTCGATTGGTCTTGCTGTTGCGCAAAAAAGGATCGGGAAACGTGATCCAAATCTCATCTACCTCCCCTTCGGCAAAGAAATACATGATTTGTTCGATGCGCGTGCGCAGAAAGGCTACGTTGTGCAGTTGTTTTTGCAGGGCTGCCAGCGCTCCTTTCCAAATGCGGGCCCCTTTGATGTCCACCCCGATGAAATTCCGTTCGGGATACATTTCACCCAAGGCCACTGAATACTCCCCCCGGCCACAAGCCAGTTCGAGGGTAAGTGGCGCATCGTTCTTGAAGTGACCAGCTTTCCACTGGCCTTTCAGGTCCACAATTTGCCCATGTTCCCCTGCCAATTGAGGATTTCCCGAATCAAAGTTTTCATAAACATTCGGGAATGACAACAACTCTGCAAATTTCTGTAGCTTATTCCGCTTGCTCATAACGGGTATTGTCCTATTTTGGGGTGCAAAACTAAAACATTAGCGCATGAAAATTTCACATACCCTTATTTTTCTCCTCTTGGTCCTCGGTTTTGGGCAATTGAATGCCCAGAAATCCAAGATGGAAAAGATTTTTAACGGCAAAAACCTCAAAGGTTGGGTGGTTCCAGCGCCAGAATCTTGCTGGACGGTATCCAAAGGGGTCTTGTTGGTTAAAAGTGAGCCTACCAAAAAAGGAGCGATTCTTTGGACAGAAAAATCCTATCAAAATTTTGTCCTGCAGGCCGAATTTTTAATGGGAGAAGGCACCGTTGATTCTGGTTTTTTTCTACGTTCCGAAAATGACCAGATTCAGATTGGCATTTCTGGTTCGCTCAAAAGAGACATGACGGGCTCGCCTTACATCCCCAAACTGCGCTACCCGGTTGAAGCCACCGGAGTCAAAGAATTGCTCAAGCCCAAAGAATGGAATTCACTTCAAATCAAGGTAATCGGCAATACTTACACCGCCTATCTCAACGGCAAAGAAGTAATGACTTATACCTCGGAAGGGATGGCAGCTTCTGGCCCCATCGGCATCCAATTGCACCCTGGCAACGAAATGTCGATCAGTTATCGGAAGATTTTGCTGGCCGAATTGTAAAATTCCTGCACTGAGGCAGACAATTTCCACGGAATTTGTAGCCGAAATCCAACTACAATTGTTATTTTTAGTAAAACCATCAGGTATGAAGTATTTGCTGCTCATTTGCGCCTTGCTGGCAACGCTAAAAATATCGGCGCAACAGGTTGTGGTATCTGAAGAATTGCCCTTGCGCAATGATGTGTCCTATGATGTGATCGGGGAGCTCAAGGGCCGGGTACTTTTGTTCCGCAACCGCATGGATAAGTTTGAAATCCAGGCTTTTGACGAAAACATGCGCAGCAGTTGGAACAAGGAGATCGAATTGGAAAAACGCCAGCCTTCGGTCATCGGGGTCAACAACCTGCGCGACAGTTTCACCGTCATTTACCACCATCGCGACAAGGGCAATACCATTCTGCGGGCGGATCATTTCGATCCTTCAGCCAACAAACGCCAGACTTTGTTGCTGAAAGACTACGGCTTCACCTTTTTTACCCCCAATTTTCACTGGGAGCGCAGCGAAGACCGCAGCAAGATTTTGGTCTACCACATCGACCGCAGCACTTTCAACGTGCTGGTTTTTGACAATGCTTCTTTCAAGGTATTGTGGGAAAAAAGCTTTCAGGTCGATGACTTTACTGAGGGTGTTGATGTACTACACATGTTGGTGAGCAACGACGGCGAAATGTACATGGTGCTCGAAAAGGACAATGTGCTCAGCCGTCGGGAAAAACACCGCTTTGATTTATTTGTAAACGATGCCAATAGCCCTAACCTCAATCAGATTGCCCTGTTTATGCAGGACAAGGTGACTTACGACGTCAAGTTCATCATCGACAACCTCAATAAACGCTTCTGCGCAGGTGGCCTTTACTTCGAACGCAACATTGAACGAGCCGAAGGGTATTTCCACCTTAGTATTCCCCGCACGGATTTATTGAACCACCGCTTGCGCTTTCATCCTTTCGACGACAATTTTGTTTCAGACCTGGAAGGAAAGGAAATTCGTCAGAATCGAGGGCTAGTTGAAGTGGGGATCAATGAAATCATCTTGCGCAAAGATGGTGGTATGCTCATCCTCGGGGAAGAAAACCGCAACTCTACCCGTTTCGCAACCAATGTGCCCCGCATGGGCTTCGACAACGTAAGCCGCAGCACCATCGACTATTACTACAATGATATTTTCGCCATTTCTATACACCCCGATGGGGAGGAGCATTGGAAGAAGGTGTTGTACAAAAAGCAATACTCGCAGGACGACGACGGGGCGTACTCTTCTTTTTTCTTGTTTAAAACCCCTTCCAATGTGCGGTTGATTTTTAATGATGAAATCAAATTTGAAAATACGGTCAGCGAATACGTGGTAAAAGGCACCGGAGACAATGAACGGCACAGCTTATTGAGCACCGAATTGCTCAAACTACGCCTGCGTTTCCGGGATGCCATCCAGATTGCTGGCGATAAGATGGTGGTGCCCAGTGAAAGGCGAGGCCAGCTGCGGGTTGCGAAAATTAGTTTGTAATTTCAGACCACACCTAAACTTAATTCTCGGATCGATCGTTTTTTCAGAGCATGGTTAATTTTTATACTTTTGCCCTAACAAATAAAAATGGCATACAAAATGAAAAAATCTTTGTTGATAGCCAGTCTCGTGCTTGGTTTTGTGAGTATGATTGGTTCAAGTGTACAAGCCCAGGATGCCAAAAGCCTCTGGACAACTTTGGCCAAAGTGACCTTTAAGAAGCAATACGACGAAATGTTGGGCTTCAAAGTGGATGTGCCTATTTTTAGTCCAGAGATCAAGTCTCTTGAAGGGAAATCTGTCGAAATCAAAGGCTACATCATTCCAGTGGAAGGCTACCGGGGGCAAAAAGAATTCGTCTTTTCCGCTTTCCCTTACAACATGTGTTTCTTTTGTGGGGGTGCCGGGCCAGAAACGGTTATGGAAGTTATTTCAAAAGAACCCATCAAATACACTACCGAAGCCATTACCATCAAAGGTAAATTGGACTTGAACGCCAACGACATCAACCGCCTTATGTACGGGCTGAAAGATGCAGAGTTGATCAAAAGCGCCAAGTAGGGTATCGCAACAGGATTTGGTATGAAAAATATACTCCTCCTGCTCCTGGGTTTGAGCTTCAGCGCAATGAGCCAGGCCCAGGCTAGTCTTGATTTTCCCCAAAACTGGTTGGGCCATTGGGAAGGAGAATTAAGCTGGTATGCTGGGAACAGCAATTCACCCAAAAAAGTGAAGATGCAGCTCAAGATCCTACCTGCTGACACCCTCGGACATTACACCTGGCAATTGATCTATGGCGACCAATCTAAAGACAATCGTCCCTACATCCTCAAACCTGTGGATGCCGCCAAAGGGCATTGGGTGATTGATGAACGCAATGGGATCGCATTGGATCAATTCTGGACCGGGCCTGTATTCAGCGGTGCATTCAGTGTACAAGGAAGCACTATCGTCAACAACTATAAGCTGGAAAAAGACCGCCTGATTGTAGAATTTTACAGCCTACTTACCAAAGCGGTGCGGCAAAGTGGGAACGGAACCCAAGAATCGCCCTTAGTGGACAGTTACGCCGTACGCAGCTACCAAAAAGCCATCCTGAAACGCAAAAAGAAATAATGCGCCTTGTCATCCAAAGAGTCAGCGAAGCCTCGGTCACCATTGAGGGCAATGTAAAATCGGCTATTGAAACAGGGCTCCTGATCCTCGTGGGCATCGAAGATGCCGATACCGCCGAAGATATCGAATGGCTATGCAACAAAGCGATCAACCTGCGGATTTTTCCTGATGAAAATGGCGTGATGAATCGCTCCGTATTGGAAGCCCAGGGCGGACTTTTGGTGGTTAGTCAATTCACCCTACACGCCAGCACCAAAAAAGGCAACCGCCCCTCCTACATCCGAGCCTCCAAACCCGATTTTGCCATTCCCATGTACGAGGCTTTTGTGCAAAAACTCGAAGCATTGTCCGGCATTCCTGTAGGCACCGGGGAATTTGGTGCAGATATGAAAGTCCGCCTGCTCAACGACGGCCCCGTTACCATCCTCATCGACAGCAAAAACAAAGAATAATGCTCTTAAGCGAAGCCCAAAAAACCGTGGATGAGTGGATCAACACCATCGGCATCCGTTATTACCAAGAATTGACCAATACTGCCATCCTGATGGAGGAGGTGGGCGAAGTAGCCCGCCTGATGGCGAGGATGTACGGCGAACAGTCGTTCAAAAACCCTGCTGATGCTTTGACCGCTAAGGAGGATTTAGCGGATGAAATGGCGGATGTGTTGTTTGTGCTCATTTGTTTGGCCAATCAAACCGGGGTGGATTTGACGGAGGCAATGCGGAAGAATTTGGAAAAAAAGACGAAACGTGACGCGCAGCGGCACGCGGATAATGAAAAATTGCGGTAGGGGCAACCCTTGCGGTTGCCCTGTTGTGACCAGGCCCCATTTTGGGTAGGGTCAACCGTACGGGCAACCCTTGCGGTTGCCCTGTTGCGATCACCCACCATTTTGGGTTGGGCAACCGCGAGGGTTGCCCCTACACAATCCCTTCGCGGATCAAATCGTGTAAATGCACCACACCAACGTATCGTTCATCCTCATCGACTACCAACAACTGTGAAATGCTGTGATTGCGCATGATCTCCAGCGCATGAACGGCCATGGTGTGCTCGGACACACTTTTGGGACGTATCGTCATGATGTCTTTGGCCAGTACATCGGTCCAATTGTCCATTCGTTCCAACATGCGACGCAAGTCACCATCCGTCACGATACCCAGTACTTTTTCCTGCTCATCCACTACCGCAGTGGCACCTAACCTCTTTGAAGTGATTTCCAAAATCGTCCGTTTAAGACTGGTGTCCAAACTCACCTTGGGGCAGGCATTGTGTGGGTAGAGGTCGCTGACCCTTAGGTAAAGCTGTTTCCCCAAAGCCCCTCCGGGATGAAATTGCGCAAAATCACGCGGTGAAAACCCCCGAAGCGCGCACAAGGAAGTAGCCAGTGCATCACCCATGGCCATTTGAGCCGTAGTGCTAGCTGTTGGTGCCAGATTATTGGGGTCTGCTTCTTTGTCGATTGGTGTATGTAAAATGTAGCGGGCTTGTTTGGCCAAGTAGGAGGCTTTATTGCTCACCATGCCGATGAGCATGCTACCCATGTTTTTGACCAGGGGCGCCAGTACTTTGATTTCCGGCGTTTCACCACTTTTAGACAAACAAATCACCACGTCATGCGCCTGTACCATGCCCAAATCCCCATGGATGGCATCGGCAGCGTGCAAAAAAATAGCGGGGGTACCCGTGGAATTTAAGGTGGCGACTATCTTTTGGGCCACAATGGCACTTTTGCCAATCCCCGTCAGAATCACCCGACCTGGCGAATGGTAGATGGCTTCCACTGTTGCTACAAAGCCCTCGTCCAAGCTATTTTTCAGGTCTTGCAGGGTTGCAACCTCAATATCTATGGTTTCGCGGGCAGTACTCAAAATAATGTTTTCAGCAGCCTTCATCCTGATGTTCCTGTACTTGTTGCCTTTTTCAAAGCTTTTAGATAATTGGTTAAAATTCAATTGTTTTTGTGAAAGAATTGATTATCTTCGCGTGCTTTTTTCCTACCCCTCCATGGTGGCTGGAAAAAACCAGACAATTGCACTAAAAAAACCAGTTAGGTATATGTTTTATCCTAATTTCTGGTTATATTTAGTTTTTAGAAATTCACAAAAACTACCGAAACGCATCCACCACGGTATTACTGAACGGTGGCGCTGCGCAAAAGTAAGCTAAAACAAAAGATCAAAGCACGAGAGCCATGACAGTGACGCAAGAAACATTGCAAGAGGCTTTGCAGAAATACTTCGGCTTTGACGGGTTCAAAGGCAACCAGGAAGCAATCATCAATAACTTACTCAGCGGCGAAGATACTTTTGTGATCATGCCCACCGGAGGAGGTAAATCATTGTGCTATCAACTGCCCGCCCTCATGGCCGAGGGAACCGCCATCGTCATTTCACCCCTCATCGCCCTGATGAAGAACCAGGTGGATTCCATTCGCGGTTATAGCCAAAGCGACGATGTAGCCCATTTTTTGAACTCCTCGCTGACCAAAGCGCAAATGAAGCTGGTAAAGCAGGCCATCAACGACGGCAATACCAAGTTGCTTTACATTGCACCCGAGACACTCACCAAAGACGAGAACATTGAATTCTTCCGCACCGTCAACGTTTCTTTCGTAGCGGTGGATGAAGCGCATTGTATCTCGGAATGGGGGCATGATTTCCGCCCGGAATACCGTCGGATTCGTTCGATGCTCGATGGGATCGGTCAAGAAGTGCCGATTATAGCTCTGACGGCTACGGCTACGCCCAAGGTACAGTCGGATGTTTTGAAAAACCTGGGTTTGCGCAACGAGCACGCCTTCATGTCTTCCTTCAACCGCGAAAACCTCTATTACGAGGTACGCCCCAAAGGAAAACCGGAGCAAGCCATGCGCCAGATCATCCAGGTGATCAAAAGTTTGTCTGGCCAATCCGGGATCATTTATGTGCAAAGTCGCAAGGCCGCCGAAGACATTGCGAAGGTACTCCAGGTCAACGACATCAAAGCAGCGCCTTATCACGCTGGATTGGATGCCAAAACGCGTACCAAAACCCAGGACGATTTCCTGATGGAAGAAGTAGACGTCATCGTGGCCACCATCGCTTTTGGGATGGGTATCGACAAACCCGATGTACGTTTTGTGATCCACTTCGACATGCCTAAAAGCATCGAGAACTACTATCAGGAAACCGGACGTGCCGGACGGGATGGCTTGGAAGGGCGTTGTATCGCCTTTTATGCTTACAAGGATATGCTCAAGTTGGAGAAATTCCTGCGCGACAAGCCAGTGGCTGAGCGCGAGATGGGCTCACAACTGATGCAAGAGGTAATGGCCTACGCGGAAACGACCGCTTGCCGTCGTCAGTTTCTGCTGCATTATTTTGGTGAAGATTATGGCCATAGCAATTGTGGACTCTGTGACAATTGCCGCTACCCCAAAGAAAAGATTGAGGTCACCAAAGAGATGCAGGATGCACTCAAGGTGGTCGATGAGCTGGATGAAAACTTCACCATCAAAACCTTGCTCGATTTTGTAAACGGCACGGAAACCAAAGAAATCAAAGACTACCTCTTTACCAAAAAACCTTCCTTTGGGGTAGGTAAAGGTAAGGATGTCAATTTCTGGGAATCGGTGTACCGCCATGCGCTGTTGCAGGATCTTTTGTACAAAGACATTGAAAGTTACGGTCTGCTCAAACTGACCGATAAGGGGCGAGACTTCCTGAAAAAGACTTACCCCATTCAAATTCCGCTCAACCACGACTACGAAAAAGAGCAAATCGACATCAACAATGAAGAAACGAACCGTACTTCGGTGCTGGACGAAACATTGGTCGGATTGCTGAAAGACCTGCGGCGCAAGGAAGCCAAGCGCCACAACGTACCACCCTATGTGATTTTTCAGGATCCTTCACTAGAGGATATGGCCACCCAATACCCGATCTCGATGGACGACATGGTCCATATTTCGGGCGTTAGCCGGGGGAAAGCGGTGCGTTACGGCAAAGCCTTCATCGAACTGATCAAAAAGTACGTTGAAGAAAACGAAATTGATCGGCCAACCGATTTTGTGGTCAAACAAGTGGCCAACAAATCCAAGATCAAGGTCAACATTATCCAAAGCATCGACCGCAAAGTGCCCCTGGAAGACATCGCTGAGTCCAACGACATTACGATGGATGAAATCTTGGAGGAACTCTACGCCATCGTGCTCTCAGGTACCAAAGTCAACATCGACTACTACCTGGATGACACCATGGACGAAGCCATTCGCGACGATATCTACGATTATTTCATGAGTACCGATACCGACGACGCCAAAGTAGCCTACAAAGCCCTCAAAGACGACGACATTACCATGGACGAAATCTTGATGGTACGGGTGAAATTTTTGTCGGAACTCGCCAATTAAATTAAATGAAAAATGAAAAGTGAAAAATGAAAAATGAAAAATGAAAACCTGCATTAGGTTTGAAATCATTTTTCATTTTTCACTTTTCACTTTTCACTTTTCATTTTTCGCTTATGAAGCTGCTCATCCTCAACGGACCCAACCTCAATCTCCTCGGCGTACGTGAACCAGAAGTGTACGGGAGGCAGACTTTTCAGGATTATTTTGAGACATTGGTATCGGCCTTTCCTGACCAGGATTTGCATTACTTCCAGAGCAATCATGAAGGTGACCTCATTGATAAAATTCACGAGGTAGGTTTTTCCTTCGACGGCATCATCATCAATGCCGGGGCCTACACCCATACATCTGTGGCGATTGCCGATGCCATCAGTGCAGTCAAAACGCCCGTGTTAGAGGTACACATTTCCAATATCCATGCGCGGGAAGCCTTTCGGCACCATTCCTACCTGGCCTCACGTTGTGTAGGTAGTATTGTGGGGCTTGGCTTGAATGGGTATCGATTGGGGATTGAGTATTTTTTACTCAAAAAATGATTACCGCTCCGAAGGCCGCGTATCCATGATGCGCAAGCGTTTGCGTTTACCAAATTCCACAATTCTATACTTAAAAATGCGGGGCAAAAGAAAGCCCGTAGCATAAGTGCTGCCCGTTAGAATGGCATCGCCCCATTCGTAATTGGTGGTCGGATTTTTATCTGTTAAAGTCCCCACCAAGGCAATAGCTGACCAGCTCAGACCAAACAAGCGCAGGGAGTTACCAATTCCTTTTGCCCAATTTTGATCGTACCGCAGCGCCACGATGTTTTTCAGCGGCATGGCAATTTTGGGAAAAATCACTAGCGAGTCTTTAAAATTTAAATCTACAATTTCCGAAGTATACCAGCCTTGCCCGTCGCGCAATTGATAAGTGATCACCGTGCCAATGGGGATGCGAATGTTTTTGGCTTTGCCGTAGCGCTCCAGGGCCAGAAATTTTTGGCTAAAAGCAGGCGCGAGCATTCCAGTAGTTAAAACGAGGCTCAAAAGGATATAGCGTAAAATTGTATTCATTGAAAAAGTATCATCAGGTGAAAAATAACGACGTAGTATGGGCAAAATGAACACTTCTTTTCTTGTCGCCCCATAAAGAGCTTTAATCCTCCTTTGGCGTTGGTTGAGGCGGAAGCTCGCGCAATATTTTTGACAAGCGCCGCAAACCCCGGTTCATGTTGTTTTCAATTTCGGGATATTCCAGCATATCTTTAGCTACATAAATCACCATCAGTGCATAAACTTTTTGCGTAGGGTCAAGATTGCGGTAGATGATCTGTTTGTGTAACCGATAGGTTTCACGGATTTGGCGGCGCAAGCGATTGCGGTCTACGGCTTTTTTGAACTTCTTTTTAGGGACACTTACCGTGAATTGTACAGGAAAATCAGCGCTCCCAGCCTCCATGGGCAACCATACAAAGCGCAAGGGATATTGGCCAAAAGACTGCCCTTCCTTGAACATGCGCCCAATTGCCGACCAGCTTTTGAGTTTTTCTTCCCGCCTAAACCGCAAATCTTTTTCCACTTTTCAAAAATATCTTTTATTTTAGCTCAAACATAAGAAACGGAACGGAGATTATTGACCTTCCGCTCATTTGCCTTGCACATTTACATAACCTTTGGATTGTTTTGATTTGTTCATTTTTGTAAAACTGTTTTTTTATGTATGTCGATCCAAAGGAAAAAATCAGCATCAAAAGCTGGGCGGAAGAGGACCGTCCACGCGAGAAACTGCTCTTCAAAGGAAAAAAACAACTGACCGACGCGGAATTGTTGGCCATCATTCTGGGTTCAGGCAACCGAGATGAATCGGCACTGGGTTTGGCGCAAAGGATTTTGCAGGCTTACAACGCCGATTTGAATGAATTGGGGCGTTGCAGCATCAAAGAACTCACCGACCGCTTCAACGGCGTCGGAGAAGCCAAAGCTATTTCCATCATTGCTGCCCTGGAGTTGGGGCAACGCCGACAATTGTTGCCCTTGCAAAAACGGCCCCAAATCAGCAGCAGTAAGGATGCTTACCTTGCGCTGGGGCCACTTTTGCTCGATTTGAGCACGGAGGAATTCTGGATTTTGTTGCTCAATCAAGCCAATCGGATGGTTGGGCGGGAAAAAGTCAGCGCGGGCGGTTTGTCCAGTACGGTGGTTGACGCCAGGGTGATTTTTAAAAAAGCCCTGGAATACAATGCCGCCAGTCTGATCTTGTGTCACAATCACCCTTCGGGGAGTTTGCGTCCCAGCCAGCCCGATCTGGATTTGACCCAACGCTTGAGCAAGGCTGGCCTGCAACTGGACATATTGGTACAAGACCATTTGATTGTCGGTGAAACAGGCTATTACAGCTTTGCCGATGAAGGACTGATGTAAGGGTTGAGAAGGTTTAGGGAGGTTGAGGAAGGTTGAGGCTGCCGCGAGCGACATGCACAAGGAAATTGTCAAAATCGCTGCGGTAGCCTCAACCTCCCTCAACTTTCTCAACCTCCCTCAACCAAAATAAAACCATACAACATGAAATTTTTGCCTTTTGTATTGCTTTTCAGCGCGTGCTGTACCGTTTGTAGTGCCCAAACGGATGAGTCCACTGCGGTGATCAACGTGATCAAACAACTTTTTGACGGCATGCGCGCCAACGACAGCGTGCGCATCAAAGCCATTTCCCACCCCGAAGCACAATTGCGCACCACCACGGTTGATCGGGAAGGTAAACCGCGCATGGTCAGCGAATCTTTCAGCCGCTTCATCTCCAACGTAGGCAAACCCTCGCCCAAAATGCTGGACGAACGCATCTGGAGCTATGACGTAAGGATTGATCAAAACCTCGCGGCAGTCTGGACGGAGTACACCTTTTACGTGGGTGATCAAATGAGCCATTGCGGGGTCAACGCCTTCCAGTTGATGAAAACCACCGAAGGTTGGAAAATCATAGGCATCACCGACACCCGCCGCAAAGACAATTGTATCACCAGCGCACCAGATAGCCAAAAGGAAATAGCTGCGGCGATCGATGCCTGGCACCTGGCCGCCGCCAAGGCCGACGAGGACAAATTTTTTGGTGCCATGAGTGCCGATGGGGTTTTTCTGGGTACCGATGCCAGCGAACGTTGGTTGCGCGAAGCCATGCGCAAAGACATGCAAAAGGCGTTTGACAAAGAAAGTGCCTGGGATTTTAAGGCCAAAAACCGCAGCATTGCCGTTTCAGCCGATGGACGTTATGCTTGGTGGGATGAATTGCTGGATACCTGGATGGGTGTGTGCCGGGGCTCGGGTGTGCTGGAGCGCAGTGGAAAAGAATGGAAAATCAAACAGTACAATCTGGCACTGATGGTGCCCAATGATAAGATCAAGAAGGTGATGAAGTTGATTAAATAAAGCACCGCTACTTAGGTGATTTCTAAGGTGCCTTAGGTTTCTTAGGTGGTGAAGAATACCCTGCTTTGCAGGTTTTTTTTCTTTTTTTACCACCTAAGAAACTTAAGAAACCTTAGAATCACCACAGAGTGGTACTTGACAAATCGCTTACCGCGTCAAATACACCGACCGATTCCGATCCAACTCCCTGAAGAATGGATCACTCAAATCCTTGATGTACCGGATCTCTTCACCCGTTGACTTCATCTCTGGTCCCAACTGCTTGTCCACATTCGGGAATTTCTCGAAGCTGAACACGGGGACTTTGATCGCATAACCACTTGGCTGTGGTTTGATGTCGAAGTCTTTCAGTTTGTGCGTACCCAGCATCACCAGGGTGGCGTATTTCAAGTAAGGTACTTTATAGGCTTTGGCAATAAAGGGCGTAGTCCGTGAAGCCCGTGGATTGGCTTCGATCACGTATACTTTATTGTCTTTGATGGCAAACTGGATGTTGATCAGGCCACGGATGTCGAGGGCACGCGCCAGTTTTTCGGCGTGTTCCACCATCGTGGCTACTGCATCTACCGAGAGGCTGTAAGTTGGCAACACTGCCGAGCTGTCGCCGGAGTGAATCCCTGCTGGCTCGATGTGCTCCATGATGCCCATGATGTGGATGTCCTCACCGTCAAAAATGGCGTCGATTTCGGCCTCTTTGGCGCGATCCAGAAAGTGGTCGATCAATACCTTGTTTTCAGGCATGTGTTTGAAGATGGACAATACCTGCCGTTCCACCTCCTGATCGTTGATCACGATGCGCATGCTTTGGCCGCCCAATACATAACTTGGACGCACCAGTACGGGATACCCCACTTGATTGGCAATGCGAATGGCCTCATCCACGTCATCGGCTACGCCGTAGTCGGGGTAAGGAATGTCCAGTTCTTTAAGCAGATCGGAGAAAGCACCCCGATCTTCGGCCAGATCCATGTTGGGGAAACTGGTACCGATGATTTTGATGCCTTTTTTGTGCAGGGTTTCGGCCAGTTTGAGCGCCGTTTGGCCACCCAATTGTACGATGACCCCTTCTGGTTTTTCCAACTCGATGATTTCTTCGAGGTGTTCCCAAAATACAGGTTCGAAGTACAGCTTGTCCGCCATGTCGAAGTCTGTCGACACGGTTTCAGGGTTACAATTGACCATGATGGCTTCGTACCCTGCCTCCTTGATGGCCAATAACCCGTGTACACAGCAGTAGTCAAACTCGATGCCCTGCCCAATCCGGTTCGGACCGGAGCCCAGTACGATCACCTTTTTCTTGTCCGTAGTGGGGATACTTTCGTTTTCGCTGTCAAAAGTAGAGTAGAAATAGGGCGTTTTGGCTTCAAATTCAGCAGCACAAGTATCCACCATTTTGTAAGTCCGGCGGATGTTGAGTTTTTTGCGAATCTTGGTCACGTCCTCTTCCTTGACCCGCATGGTCCAGGCAATTTGTGCGTCGGAGTAACCAACTTCCTTCAGTTCGCGGAAAAAATCTGTGGGGATATCATCCGGTACATTGTACTTGATCAACTGCTTTTCGTACTTGACCAGGCGTTTGATTTGTTTGAGGAACCAAGGGTCGATTCGCGTCAATTTTTGGATTGTCTGTAGCGGAACCCCCAGGCGAATGGCGTCTTTGATGCGGAAAATCCGGTCATCGCTGGCTACTTCCAGGCGCCCCAGTACATCCTCCACTCTTACCCATTCCTTGATGTCGCCACCCAGGCCCTTGCGGCCATTTTCCAAAGATTGGCAGGCCTTCTGGAGCGCTTCCAGGAAATTGCGTCCGATGGCCATCACCTCACCTACCGATTTCATTTGTAGGCCCAGGCTACTGTCAGCACCGGGGAATTTATCGAAGTTCCAACGCGGCATTTTTACGATCACGTAATCGAGCGTAGGCTCGAAAAATGCCGAGGTGGTTTTGGTAATTTGATTTTTGAGTTCGTCCAGGTTGTACCCGATGGCCAGTTTGGCGGCAATTTTGGCGATGGGATAGCCCGTTGCTTTACTCGCCAAAGCTGAAGAACGTGACACCCGTGGGTTGATCTCAATCACGATCAACTTTTCGGTAACCGGATCTTGGGCAAACTGGATGTTGCAGCCCCCGGAAAAGTTGCCCAGTGAGCGCATCGCCAGGATGGCTTGGTCGCGCATATCCTGGTAAGCCGTATCGGAAAGGGTCATGGCGGGTGCCACCGTGATGCTGTCGCCCGTGTGGATGCCCATGGGGTCGAAGTTTTCTACGGTACAAATGATGACTACGCTGTCATTTTTGTCGCGCAACAACTCCAACTCAAATTCTTTCCAACCCAATACCGCTTTTTCCACCAATACCTCGTGGGTAGGGGAGGCATTCAAACCTCGGCGCAGGGCTGCGTCGAATTCTTCATCTTTGTGGACAAAGCCGCCACCCGTTCCGCCCAGGGTGTACGAAGGGCGAATCACCAGGGGGAAGCCAATTTTTTGCGCAGCTTCTTTGCCTTCCAAAAAGGAGTTGGCAATAAAGGAAGGCGCAACGTCCAACCCGATATCGATCATGTGCTGCCGGAAAGCCTCGCGGTTTTCGGTCAACTCGATGGCGGCGATGTCGACGCCGATCATGCGCACCCCATATTTTTCCCAAACCCCCAACTTGTCGGCTTCGATCGCGAGGTTCAGCGCAGTTTGTCCACCCATGGTAGGCAATACGGCGTCAATCTTGCGTTCTTCCAATATCTGCACAATGCTTTCCACGGTCAGCGGCAACAAATAGACGTTGTCTGCCGTAACCGGATCGGTCATGATGGTTGCAGGGTTGGAGTTGATGAGGGTGACTTCGATTCCTTCTTCGCGCAGGGAGCGAGAAGCTTGAGAACCGGAATAATCGAATTCACAGGCTTGACCAATAATAATGGGCCCACTCCCGATGATCAGCACTGATTTGATGGAATTGTCCTTAGGCATGGCTTACTCGTTTCCAAATTGCCCGCAAAGGTAATCAATGCTAAAGGATTTAAGTACAGGAAGATAAAATTTCGTGCAATAAATTTAGAGATTTTACAGCCCCTGACCCGCAAATTTGTCATTCTACTTAAAAGAATTGCTTATTTTTGAACGGAACAAAGTAGTGGGGCAAAAATAAGTACTCATTTTTCTTGAGCCAAAGGATCAGATAAGGCACTTGAAATGAACCGTTTACTTATCTAATCCTTTGGCAAAATGAGTACTTATTTTTTATCGCCCTTAAAAACCTATATGCGCTACCGAATCTGGTCAATCCTGGTTTTTTTATGGGCAAATCTCGCAGCCAATGCCGTTTTTGCACAGGAAGGCTATGTCAATTCCCAACAAGAAAAATACCTTTCCGAACCGATCCAACCCCAACGTTTCGATGAAGGTGCCTGGCAAAAATCCATTGAAGGCCTGGATTACAGCATCAAAAAAAAGAAGCCGGAGAAACTACGAACGCCTAAAAAAAACTCCAATTTTAAATGGCCTGAACTAGGACCGGGTGTGCTGCTGGTATTTAAAATTTTGGCGGGTTTGATGCTGATCGTCATTTTGGCCTTGCTCCTGCGGCATTACCTGAACACTCCAAAAAACCGAGCGGTTAAAAAGACCCTAATCGAGAACCTAAGCATTGAGGAGATTGAGGAAAACCTGGAGGAGACGGAATTGTACCCTTACATCGATAAGGCGATTGGCCAAAACGATTACGCTTTGGCCGTACGTTTGTATTACCTGGAAGTACTCAAACAATTGTCAACCCAAAGGGCCATCACCTGGCGGAAAAACAAAACCAATCGCCAGTATTTGCAAGAAATGCGCAGCTCGAAGCAGTATGGAGAATTTCGTGTACTGACCCTCATTTTTGAGCGGGTACGCTACGGAGGACAACAGTTGAACCAAGCGCAATTTGAGCAGATTGAACCAGGTTTTCAAGCTTTTTTAAAAACGACACCCTCCACCATTCCTTCGCCACCCTCAGTTGATGCTGCCGTATGAGAACAAAAAATTTCTTCTTCATTGCGCTTGTACTCATTCTGCTCGGCTTATTGATCTATTTGATGAGCGCCAATGGCGGTCGTACCCATAACTGGAACGAGCATTACAAGGAACGGAGCAAAGGGCCTTATGGCCTGGCGGTCGTATTTAAACTCCTCAAAGCGCAGGCAAAAGTGGGGAAATTCACCCTGCTCAAAAAACGCCTCAATATAGTCCTGCCCACCAAACCCGCTGAAAAATCGAACTACGTGTTTGTCGGCGCCGGGCAATTCCTGGATTCCGCCGATGTCCAAACACTGTTGAAATTTGTGTACAACGGCAACGATGCCTTTATTGCTACCCGGGTTTTGCCTTTCAGGCTGATGGCCAAATTGTACCCGCGAACTTGTAAAGAGGACGAATGGGAGAATTTGAATTATTACCAGGATCGGGGAGTGGCAGCCAATTTTTTGCACCCCGATTTACGCAGGAAGCAACCCTTTAATTTTACCTACCGCACAACCCGCCCCGACAGCATCTACGATTGGCATTTTTTTGATCGGGGTTATTTTTGTGATGACCCAGATGGTTTTGTTGCGTTGGGTCAAATCAATGGGAGCAAGACCAACTTTGTAAGGGTTCGCCACGGACGAGGGCATTTTTACCTGCACAGCAACCCCTTGTTTTTTACCAACTTGTTTCTGGTCAGCCAGCAGGGCAAACAATATGCCGAAGCTGCACTAGGCCATTTGTCCGCAGGCCCGGTGTATTGGGATTGTACCAGTAAGGTCAGGCGAGAAGTAGCCGAAAACATGAATGCCGATGGCCAGGGCCGGCGACGCCGCGATTTTAACCGTCCCAGCCCCTTGAGTTACATCTTGAGTCAGCCACCCCTAGCTTGGGCCTGGTATACGCTATTGGGGACAACCCTGCTGTATTTTTTGGTCAGGATCAAACGCCGCCAGCGCATCATTCCGGTTTTGCCCGCCAACAAAAACAACTCCCTGGCGTTTATCCGTACCATTGGGCGTTTGTATTTTTTGCAAAACAGCCACCGCCAATTGGTGCTGCAAAAAATGAAACTCTTTTTGCAATTTGTCCGCGATCGGTATAAAATCCAGACCCGTGAATTGCAGGAAGATTTTGTCGATCAGCTCAGTCTAAAGTCCGAAATCAAAGCAGAAAGGATCCAAAAAATCCTGGATTTGTACCGGGCCATCGACTTTTCGCCAGAAATCCAGGAGCGAACCCTGGTGGATTTCCATCAACAAATTGAAAGCTTTTATAAAAACTGTAAATAAATGCTAGTGCCAGAAGAAATGAACCAAAACCCTGCGGAGCAGCCCTTTGATGCCCCTGAAGAAACGACACAAACCGAATCCCCACTGGTACCCGAAAGTACTACTGGCCACTGGGGCCGCAACCGCCTGGATTTGAGCAAAGTCAATGCCGCCATCGATGAGGTACGTGCCGAATTGGGCAAGGTCATTGTCGGCCAACAGGAGCTGATCGACCTGCTGATCACTGCCCTGCTGGCGGATGGACACGTGCTGCTGGAGGGCGTACCAGGCATCGCCAAAACCCTTACGGCTAAACTGCTGGCGCAAACCCTGGACGTGGAATTCTCGCGCATCCAGTTCACCCCCGACCTGATGCCCAGCGACGTGATTGGCACCTCGGTGTTCAACCAAAAAACGGTGGATTTTTCCTTCAAAGCTGGCCCGATCTTTGCCAATGTGGTACTGATCGACGAAATCAACCGCGCCCCGGCCAAAACGCAGGCGGCCCTGTTTGAGGTGATGGAAGAAGCCCAGATCACCGTGGATGGCACCACTTTTTTACTGGATTATCCCTTCTTCGTGATGGCGACCCAAAACCCCATCGAACAGGAAGGTACCTATAAATTGCCCGAAGCCCAGTTGGATCGTTTTTTGATGAAAATCAACATCGATTACCCCAATCTGGAGGAAGAAAAAAGCATCCTGCGCCGCTTCCGCACGGGATCCAAAACGGATTTGCAAAAGGAGGTGAAAAAAGTGATGTCGCCCCAACTGGTCAAAGAATGCCGCGACCTGGTGGAATCCGTGTTCATCGAAGACCACCTGCTGGATTACATCGCGCACATCGTTACCCAAACCCGTACCCACGGCGACTTGTATCTGGGTGCTTCGCCACGGGCCTCACTGGCCATTTTGCGCAGTTCCAAAGCAATTGCGGCCATCAACGGGCGGGATTTTGTGACGCCGGAAGACATTCAGTACGTGGCTTATCCGGTACTGAATCACCGGATTATCTTGCAGCCGGAGCGGGAGATGGAGGGCTTTGCGACGAAGGATGTGATTAAGGATATTTTGGGGAAGATTGAGGTGCCGAGGTAGCTTCGGCCACGCTCAGGTGCCGGGCTTTAAGCTTTAGAGAGCCCTTAGTGCTCCTTTAGTTAAAGAATAGTATGATGTGATAATTGCAAACCTTAAAAAATGTTTAGCAAGATTAAGAAAGCCCTTGAAAAACAGAAAGTAAAACGTAGGAATAATTTATTCCACAAGCTGGCTAAAGAAAAAATAAGGCCTGATATGGGGGAAATTGAGCGACAGATGACATGGCTTGAGATAAAGGCTATAATGGATAAGTCGTTCCAAAACCAATACCAGGTGGCAAAACAGATCCATACAATTGCCATACAAAATGAGGTGTCTAAAGATGATTTACATAGAATTGTACAATTGTTTAATAGTGCAAATCAGGCACCTCATTTTTCACCTTGGTTAAAAGGCTCCATTGAAGCTTTAATTAGAGAAAAAAATTTACGCTACCTAACACTTTTAAATCAAAATCTTGAGATCATCGAGCATGATTGGAAGTTGCTTAATCCCACTAATTTGCAAGGGGTTGTTGATTGTCCACTGATAGATCGACAAAGGCTGTTTTTCAATTTTCGTAGTCTGAGCTGGGGCTTAAGGTGGCATGCGCAAAAATTGAATTTTGAGCTCTACAATCAATGGGCAGACCTTGAGGCTACCGGATATGATGAAATCATCATCAAAGGTGTAATTGTGGAAGATCGTTTTGAGGAGTTTACAAAAATGTTGAAAGATATGGGGCTCAAATTCTACCTGGAATTGCATAAGGAGGAGGAGCATATAAAAACTGCCAGTAATCTTGTCGGACTTGGTTGATCATAGTCAGCAAAAGTAGCGCTTTGGGGGCTTTAATCTTGCAAGACATATTCTATTTTGTTAATGCAAACTTATTCAGAGACAAGCCTTTCATGCGTAAAGTAAATTTAGGACGAGACACATCACCAAAACCTAAAAAGATAAACACAAAGGACACCAAGGCAGCACAAAGATCACAAGTCAAAGCGCCGTCAACGTCTAACTTTGTGTCCTTTGTGCTGCCTTGGTGTCCTTTGTGCTAAAAAAATGCCGCTTTAGCAATTTTCTAAAATCCTCGGGATAACTCAGCTTTCCACCATCACTTCACCCGAAACCAAGTCTGCGTCCGGTAAATCCCCGTCCAGTGTTTTCCGCGCACCTTGAGTTCATTCGGTTTATCCGCTTCTACCCAAACCACACAGCCGTATACATTTCCGTTTTGGGGATCGAGGATGGTTCCGTTTTTCCAACTGCCTTCCACTTCCTGCATACCTTCGATGATGACCATGCCATTCACTGGTTGGCCTTTTTTATCCCCTTTACATTCATCACATTTGGCATTGGGTTTGTCGGTCAGGATTTTGACGATCTTGCCGTACATTTTGCCATTTTTTTGGTACACCTCCACGTGTGATTTGGCTTCGCCCGTCTTGTCATCAACGCTTTTCCAAACGCCAAATGGACTGTTGCTTTGGGCACTTAAACTACCGATGCCAAGCAGCATCAAGAAACAGAAAAAGAAATGCTTCATTGGTCAATATGATTTGGTTAAGAATGGAAATGAAATAAAGTAAACAAGTTGACTGAGCTATTTTTTGATTTGGCAAGGCACGAGAAAGGCGCATAGCAGGCCTACGCAACTGACGAGTAACGCAGCAAAATCAAAAAAGAGTCAGTCAGGTGTTTACTTTACTTTATTTCCATTCCTTAGTTGTTCTGCTACCATCCTAGTTCTTCCGGGTGCCAGAATACTTCCTTGAAGTTGACTACCCGGTCATTTTCCACTTTAACGCCTTCCGCTTCCAAAAGTTGTTGCATCAAACCCGGTGGCTTAAAATGCGCCCGGCCGCTCAGCTCACCCTTGCTATTGACCACCCGGTGCGCAGGAATATCATCAAACGAGAAACTGTTGTTCAGCGCCCAGCCCACCATCCGGGCCGAGCCCAGCGCCAAATAATCCGCAATGGCGCCATAACTGCTCACCCGCCCGGGCGGGATCAAGCGCGTGATGTCAAAAACAAGTTCCTGATAATTTGCTTTGGCCATACTTTGAGTTGAGAGGTTGAGAGGTTGAGAAGGTTGAGGAAGGTTGAGGCTACCGCGAGCGGCTTAGACATTGTCCTTGTCAAAATCGCTCGCGGTAGCGCTCAACCTTCCTCAACCATCTCAACTTTCCTCAACCATTATTTTACCTGTACATGAATGTGATCGTCGTGCCGCACGGCCTGACAACCGTGGTACCGGATATTATTGAGGCGGCCTAAACCCAGGCGGCCTTTGAGGTGGGGTTCGATGAAGATTTTTTCAGTCGCGGGGTCTTGAGACAACTGCTGGAGCAATTGGGTATTCAGTTCCGTGTCAAAAGGATAACGTTTGGGGTCACTTTTTACCAAAGTTTGTAAAAGGCCGTATTGCCAGGCACCCCGTTGGGCGCAAATTTCGGGTTGGTTCAATTCGCCCTCAGCGGGTGGTTCCGAAAAACCGTAGCCAAAAAAACTGGGATATTGGGTCGTGCTCCTTTGCGCACGAGTATCGTAACGAAAAAAGGCGAGGTCCAATTTTTTTCCATCCCCATGACTGAGGTGGGGAAAAAGGGGGAATTTTCGGCCAAAAGGGAAATTGGCATCCAGGTATACGAGGTGCTGCTGGGCATCCAGATTTTGTAAAAAACGGCCTTGCCGCACCGCCAGGTCATACAAAGCCGGGGTCACATAATGCCGATTGCTCAGGCAAGTCCACCAACTGAGCGGCGCTACGGGCCGTTCTGACCTTGTGCCCAATGGTAGGGCTACCCGCCCATTGAGCCGTGCGAGCAAGGGGACCAGTACGATGACCGAGAAAAAATAAAGCAGACCAAAGGATAAGCTGCGCCAGACCCAGCGCCCTTTGATCGACTTGCGGCCCAGCCACAAGGCCCGATTCAGCAACCAGATCAGGCCACCCACCTGGGTGAGCACGGTGAGTAAAAACAGCCAGACCATTTGGATCAACACTAAAAATATGCGCATTGGGTTTGTTTTTAGCAAGAGAGACCAATAAAATTGTTAAAATTCATACATTTATTGGGATGATGGGCTAGGAAAAGTACTGCTTTCAAATTTTATTTGTTTACATTTGCGTCGTTTTTCTTCAAAGTTAATTAGAAAAGATGGCTCTGATTAGTACAATTCGCAAGAATAGCGCTTTGATTGTGGTGTTGATCGCGCTTGGCCTACTTGGCTTCATTATTCAGGATATGACGGCTGGCCAAAATAGTATTTTTGGCAGTATGCAATCCAGCATTGGCAAAATTAATGGCCAAAAAGTAGACCTGAATGAATTTAACCGCACCGAAAGTATCCTTTATGCAGGATCTGCTGGTGATATTTATGCTCGTCGGAGTGCGCTCTGGGATTATTTCGTGGAAAAAGCGCTGATTGATCAGGAAGGCGAAAAGCTTGGCCTGGGCGTAAGCAAAAACGAATTGAACGACCTTCAATTTGGTCCAGAACCTAGCCCCATCATCATGCAGCGTTTCATGGATCAAACGACCGGACAACTCAACCGGGAACAGTTGAACTCCCTGAAGCAGCAAATCACCTCCAATACGATGACGGCTACTGCTCGCTCTTATTGGGCCATCCAGGAGCAGGAAATCATCAAGGATCGCATTCAGACCAAATTGGTCAACATGGTGTCCAAAGGGATGTACATGCCGAGCTGGGCCGCTGAAATGAGCCAGAAGGAAAGTGCAACCATGATGGAACTGGTGTATACGCGCATTCCATTTGATGCCATCGATAACGCTGAGGTATCTGTTTCTGACGAAGATTACGCCAGCTACCTGAAAGAAAATCCAGGCTTGTTCAAATTCACCGAAGAAGCCCGCAAAATTGGCTTGGTTACGTTTGAGGTAAAACCAACCAAAGCTGACTCGCTTGCACAACGCAACAAAATTGCTAAAACGATTGCTGATTGGAAAAAGGCAACCAACGATACGGTATTTGTTGAGCAAAACCTGGGAACCATCGATGGTGCCTATGTCAAAAGAGAAGCTTTGTTGCAAAGTGCAGACAGCATTTTCAACTTGCCAATCGGCGGCATTTTTGGCCCATATGTGGAAGGCAATGCTTACCGCGCCGTGAAGTTGCTGGATCGCAAAGTGGTACCAGACAGTGTAAAATCTCGCCACATCCTGATTCGCCCTGATGCTGTTACCCCGTTGCCGGTAGCGAAGGCGCGCATCGACAGTATCAAAGGTGTGATTGAAAAAGGTACTGCTACCTTTGAAGCCATGGCCGCTCGTTTTGGCCAGGATGGTACTTCTATGAGTGGTGGGGATTTGGGTTACAGCGGCCCCGGTGGAATGGTTAAACCTTACGATGACCTGATTTTCTACCAGGCTGAACAAGGTAAATTGTACACCGTAGAAACCCAGTTTGGGGTACACCTTGTAGAGGTAACCGGCAAAAAGATTACTTCGAATAGCTCTGGTGTACGGGTGGCTTACATTAGTGAGGTCATCAAACCTTCTAAAGAAACCGAAACCAAACGTTTTGAAGAAGCCCAGCGCTTCCTGAATGCCAACAACAAAGACGTTGAAGGTATGCTGGCTGCGGCTAAAAAAATAAAAGGAGTTACCCAGGAAACCAGCCCGGCTGTCAACGCCAACGAATTCTTCGTGGGTTCTTTGGGTGCTGGCCAAACTTCACGCGAAATCGTGCGTTGGGCTTTTGGTGCAGCTAAAGGTGAAGTTGCTCCCGACATTTATACTTTCACGGATCCAACTGAGTTTTACACCAACAAATACGTGATTGCTGGGGTGAAAACCATCTTCAAACCAGGCAATGCCACGGCTGATCAGGTGAAGGAAGACATCGAGACAGTAGTCATCAACCGCAAAAAAGGTGAACTGATCGTTGACAAAATCAAAGGCAAAGGAGTAGAAGCTGCTGCTGCTCAATACAGCGCTAAAGTGGATACCCTGCGCAATATCCGTTTCAACCAGTCTTTCCTGCCAAATAACGTAGGTAGTGAACCGCGCTTCAACGCTTATTCCTTCAAATTGAAGCAGGGCCAAACCAGCAAACCTTTTGCAGGCAACAATGGCGTTTATGTCGTCAATGCATTCAATGTTTCGACGCCTGCTTCAGCTACTGCTGATGTAAACCAGTTGAAAACTACACTCGCCACTAGTGCGCGGGCTCAGGTAGCAACTCGATTCATGCCAGCCTTCCGCAAAATGGCCAAGATTAAAGACAATCGCTCGAAATATTTCTAAGCGAACAGCTGCTTATTTAGTTAAAAAGCGGACGTTGGGTAACCCCGACGTCCGCTTTTTTTATGACGTTTACTAAACCTCGAAGGTTTAGTAAACGTTTGCCCCTCAATTATTTAAAGGGATGTTTCGCCTGCGGCAAAGCCGCCAAGGGATGATATTCCCCGGACAGTCCCAGCACCTCAGCCACCCGAATATCGTGTACCAAGTCAATAGAAGGCGCGGCATCTGAAAGTCCAAAGCCCCGGCCCGCTAAAATTCCCCGATAACTTTCCGTGTGCAGATCCGTAAACCCTTCACTGAATTCCAGCTCCTGGCCATCGATACTGATGGATCGATAGGTTCGAGCACCTTTCTTTTGAACGCTTGGGGGTATGGTTTTTTCATCGATGCTTAAAAACCAACGCACCCTTGCACGCTCCAGTTCCAGGTAACCGGCAGCCCGATCGTGGCTGTGCAGGTGGACTTCACTCTTTTGAACCGGACCAAAAATCCAGATCAGCATGTCGAAAAAATGAATGCCAATGTTGGTGGCGATGCCTCCTGATTTGGACAACTCTCCTTTCCAACTGGCGAAGTACCAGGCACCACGAGAGGTGATGTAGGTCAGGTCAATGTCGTATTTTTTAGCGGAAACTTGCGCTTCCACTTGTTTTTTCAAGGCCAGAATCACCGGGTGCAGCCTCAATTGCAGGATGGTGTAGACTCGGCTTCCTGTTTCCTGTTCATTGCGCTGGAGGGCTTCGGCGTTCCAGGGATTGAGCACCAGCGGTTTTTCACAAATGACATCTGCTCCCTGCCGCAAACCAAAACGAATATGGGCATCGTGCAGGTAGTTGGGTGAACAGATGCTCACATAGTGCAGCGCTTGCCCATTTTGACGAAATTTTTCCAAGTGCCGATCAAATCGTTCAAACTCCACAAAGAAGGCCGCTTCTGGAAAATACGCATCCAGAACCCCCACTGAATCAGTAGGATCCATGGCGGCGATCAAATGATTACCCGTTTCCTTGATGGCGCGCAAATGGCGAGGGGCCACATATCCGGCTACGCCGATGAGGGCAAAATTTTGCACTAGTCTATTTTTATGACTTGTCCATTTTCCAGCTGATACCTTTCGCCAGAACCAGGACAAGTAGCCAGGTTTTGTTCATCAAAATACAGGCGTTCACCGTATTCACTCATCCAGCCGATGGCTTTGGCCGGATTGCCTACCAGCAAAGCATAAGCAGGAACGTCTTTCAATACAACTGCTCCTGCCCCGATAAAGGCATAGGCCCCAATGCGGATGCCGCACAACACAGTGGCGTTGGCCCCAATGGTAACGCCCTTTTCCACCCAGGTTTGGCGGTATTCCCCTTTGCGGTTTACCGCGCTGCGCGGGTTGTAAACGTTGGTAAACACCATCGAAGGCCCGAGGAACACATCGTCTGCACAGATGACCCCCGAATACAGCGATACGTTGTTTTGTACTTTGCAGTTTTTTCCCAAAACCACACCATCGGCAACAAACACATTCTGACCCAAACTGCACTGCTCACCAATGACAGCACCCGACATCACGTGACAAAAATGCCAGATTTTGGTGTCCGCTCCAATTTGAGCGCCTGGGTCGATGATGGCGGTGGGATGCTGATGAAACATAGTTCCAAAGTTCCAAGGTTCCAAAGTTCCAAGGTTTCAAGGTTCCATGGTTCCAAAGTTCCAAGGCTCGGTAGCCCAACCCTGAAACTTTGGAACTTGGAACCCTGGAACCTTTTAAAGGCTATCAAATTTCGAAATCGCCCCCGTTTTTTCAAACAACTCCGTCAAAGACATTTGGGTTTGACGGATGTCTTGCCAATCTTTGAGGATGATGCCGAGAGTCGATTCTACGGTTTCTTTGTCCAAATGTTCGATGTGGAGGTTGGCCAGAGCCGTTGCCCAGTCGATGGTTTCGGCTACGCCGGGCACTTTATCGAGGCGTAGTTGGCGCAATTCGCGCATGAAAGCGCAAATTTGCTTCCCCAGTTTGACGTCGATTTCTGGTACTTTGCTGCGTACGATTTGTAAT
This sequence comes from Saprospiraceae bacterium, assembly GCA_027486765.1. GTDB lineage: Bacteria > Bacteroidota > Bacteroidia > Chitinophagales > Saprospiraceae > Haliscomenobacter. The sequence goes on along the minus strand of JAIXOO010000402.1, from coordinate 7,469 downwards.
TCTTTGTCAAAATCGGGGTAATCGATGTACAAGTACAAGCAGCGGCGACGCAGTGCTTCGGACAATTCCCGCACCCGGTTGCTCGTCACAATGACGTGGGGGCGATGGGTAGCATGGATGGTTCCTATCTCTGGGATGGTGATTTGCCAATCGGAAAGCACCTCCAATAAAAAACTTTCAAACTCTTCGTCAGCACGGTCGATCTCGTCGATCAGCAGTACTGGCGCTTTATGGTGGGTGATGGCCTGGAGCAGAGGGCGTTTGAGCAGAAATTTTTCGCTGAAGATGTTTTTCTCCCGCTGTGCCAAATCCATTTCCAGCCCTTCTTCCATTTTCAGGTACAACAATTGCTGCTGGTAATTCCACTCGTACAAGGCATGATTGGCGTCCAAGCCCTCGTAACACTGCAAGCGGATCAAGTCCGTATCCAGCGCTTTGGCCATCACCTTGGCAATCTCCGTTTTGCCTACCCCGGCTGGGCCTTCAATCAGGAGGGGTTTGCCTAAGCGCATCGACAAAAACATAGACAGCACAATCGGCTTTTCGGTGATGTAGCCTTGCGCAGCCAATAATTCCTGCACTTGTTCCAGTGTTACCATGGTCGCTTATTTATGAATCAAGGGCGTAAACTCTCCTTCACTCTTGGCCACTACAATGGTAGCGACCGCATTTCCAATCAAATTGGTAATGGCTCGCGCTTCGGACATGAAGCGATCCACCCCCACCAAAAGGCCCAATCCCTCGATCGGTATTTGGGGAAATGAAGACAAAGTAGATGCCAATACGATGAATCCACTTCCGGTGACCCCAGCCGCCCCTTTGGAAGTCAGGATTAAAATGCCAACGATGTACAATTGCTCTTGAATACTCAGGTTTACCCCAAAAACCTGGGCAATAAACAGCACCGACATCGACAAATAGATGCTGGTTCCGTCCAAATTGAAAGAATATCCGGTGGGAATAATCAGCCCCGCGGCTTGTTTGGAGGCACCGTAGCGTTCCATTTTTTCAATCATGCGGGGCAAAACTGATTCCGAAGAAGAGGTGCCCAGTACGATCAAAATTTCTTCTTTGATGAAGCCCAACAATTTCCACAAATTGATTTTGGAAAAATAACAAATCAGGTTCAATACCACAAAAATGAACAGAGCCATGGTGATGTAAACGGTCAGCATGAGCATGGCCAGGGGTTTGAGGGTACCCAGACCGTATTTGCCCACCGTATAGGCCATCCCGCCGAATGCACCCAGTGGGGCCAGCACCATGATCATGGCCATGATCTTGAACAAGACCTGCAGGATTTTATCAAAGGTTTTGAGCAGTCCATGCCCAGTGTCGCCCAACTGAGCAATACCAATGCCAAAAAGGATCGAAAAGAACAAGACTTGCAACAAGTTCCCTTCCGCAAAAGCACCCAGCACATTGGGGGGGACAATCTCGGTGATGTGGTCCACCCAGGTTTTTTCCTTACTTTTTTCAACGTATTCACTGACGTCGCCACTCTTGAGGTGCGCCGTATCCAGCCCGGCACCCGGTTTAATCAGATTGGACACCACCAAACCGATGAACAAAGCCAGGGTGGTGACGCTGATGAAATACAATAGAGCCTTGCCCCCAATGCGTCCAAACTGCCGGAGGTCACTTACCTTGCCAATCCCGGTTACGATGGTCAGAAAAATGATGGGCGCAATGACCATCTTGATCATGTTGATGAAAGTCTTGGCGATGGGCTGCATGGCTTCTCCCGTTTTTGGGAAAAAAGCCCCCAATAACACTCCTAGCGCTATGGCTACCAAAACCCTGAAAGTAAGGTTGTTGTAAAAACGTTTGGGGCGCGATTGTTGTACTTCCGGCCCTTCAGCAGAGGGGTCCGGGGTGTAGGATTGGATCATAGATTTCGGTACTTGTTGCGTAAATATAACCGAAAATCTGAGAAGCTGTTTTAAAAGCCCTGAACCAGACTAAAAAAGTCTACGGTAGTAAATTGAGCATTATCTTGAATTGGATAATTTCCTTCAGCAATGCTTACATCACTCGTTCCTAATGCCATCAAAAAGTGACCAGAAAAACAAAAAACCTCTTCCAGACAGAAATGCCCACTGGCAAAACGCAGCGCATACTGCTCAGGGGTGATAGAATGTTTTAAAAATTCAAAACGAATCGTCGAAGGATTAAGGACCTGTAGGTAGGCTAAGCTTGCGCCACAGGGAGTGCTACTAGCCTGATAATCTGGTGCATTTACCGCATTGATTTTACAAATGCCCATCCCCTTGCAGTCCCTGCTGACTAAGCCATACACCACCTCTGCCAAAATTTTGGGGTGAACTATTTTTCCATCAACTATTTTTGGAGCATAGTCATTAGGGTGAATTATGGTACGTTTGGTCATTTTCTCTAGCTTGTCTGTTAAAGAATAAAGTATGTTTTTTGTCCAAATATTAGGTTTAATTTACAACAAAGCAAGGCATTTTTATGCAAAAATGACCAGCCTAAATACATGAAAATGTAGTTTCTGATATTTTAATTCGTAAATAATAGGTCGTGATTTGGAAAATAATAAAAAAATCTTAATTTTGGAATTCGGCTACAATGTTTTTTAGTTTGGATCTTACCTATTGTCTATCATCTGTGCTTTTCGTGGGCTTCTTTAAATTTTCTGATTCATGGAAGAATTCAGAGAGCTGGTTTTATTGTTAAAAAATTACTCAGCCGATCAGCACATCGAAGTATTTGATAGCACTTCTATCAAACAATTGCCATTCTGGACTGCCAGTGCATTGGAAAATCAGCATGCTGATGCTGATCATCAAATGGAGCCCAATGCCAGAATGAATGGCCATTCAAAAGCGACCGTGGATGACCACATCCAATCGCGCCAACGGCTTTGGAATACTTTGTTGTTTTTGGATTTGACCCAAGAAGATCAGCATGATCCCCGACGGGTCGCTTACCTTTGTTGGCAACGGCTAGCGGTGTTAAAAACCCTCATGGCGGCAGGTGCTTTTAAGTCGCTGCGCGAGATTGCCGAGGCTATCCTCCAAATGGCTACGGCCTACGAACTGACCACCATTGTGATTGAAACGGCCGCTCAACTTCGTCAGTTTTGTGCCCTGCACGATGGAAACATGAGAGGGTTTGAAAAATATTGCCGACTCATTGCTCAATACGAAAACATCCTCCAAGCCGAACAGGCAGCGGACGATGAATACTGCACTTTTTTGTTTCTTCAGAATGAAGCCTCCTGCAGTACCCAATCGCTAGCCAATCACGCCAAAGAAGCTTGTCAAAGGCTCCAGGCTTATAGCTGCACCACTAGCGCTTTCACCCTCAATTTCTACTTTCTGAAACTACAAGCTGTTTTTTTAGAAGCGGAATGGGAGGCAGTGGTAAAAATCAGCAACCAGGCGGTGCAATTGTTGAGCCGAAAAAGTGCATCCAGCCCCACTAAAATCAGCGCGTTCTCTTTGAGCAAAGCCCTGGGCTGGGCCAACCTGGGCCAACTCAATCAGGCATTGGAGGCATTACACACGGCCATTATCGATGAAATAGAAGGTAGCCTCAACTGGTATCGGCTGCAAGAGCTGAAATTGACCTGGCTTTTGCACCAAGGTAAGTATGTGGAAGCATTAGAGCTGACCAAAAAATTAAACCTCAAAAATAAATACCCCGAATGGCCGCTGGAACAAAAACAGTTGTACAACAGCGCTTTACTGAGCCTGGCCGAGCTGGGAATACTCCCTATTCCCAATCGGGTGAAAGGTATGCTGATGACCAATTGTCTGCCCTTTCGCAACTTGTATTTACCCGAAATGAGCAGCGCAAATCTGGATGCTCAAGCTGCTTTATTGTTGTTGCAATTGCCGAAATGGATACAAAGTAGGGCAAGTGGGCAGGTGGCAAATTGGCTTCAGCACTACCTGGAATGGAGCGAGGCTTGTGCGCCACAATCCCGACGCTTAGGGGCTCTGATCACAACCCTTCAAGACATTGAAGCTGGGCAAAACCCTGTGGCGGCAGCCCAACTGGGTATAAAGCAATTAAAAAACTTGCCCCTAGATTACAGCAGCCCCGAAGCTGCACCAGAAATCATCAAGATTGAGCAAATTTTGGATTCCCTAATTAGATTTTAAGCAGCGCTTGTTCTTAAGGTCTATTGTATAAAATAGCTACGCCATTGTTAATCAAATCACTGCAAAATGACTGACCTGAAAGAGTTCGCTCATGTCCTCGATGGCTACAAATTGCGCCAAGTCGAGGTACTGACCAGGCCCCTTCGACCGGGCGTGCAAGAAACCCGCTACAGAATCATGTACCATGCCCTGGCCGAAGGACAAGTACGCAATGAAGCTGAAGGTGCTCAATTGTTGAAATTGGATGCAAAAGGCCGACCCTTTCGGCGTTTTTTACTGGAATTCCGCCGGCGTTTGTTTGCCCCTTTGTTGTTTTTGGATACAGAGAACAGCCCAAACTTTAACTCTACCCAAAAAGCCAATTTTGAGTGCCTGCGCAAACTGGCTACCTTTCAAACCCTCGTGTACCGCCACTGCCCTGAAAATGCCTGCCTGCTCGCCAAAGCAATCATCGAACTGGCCATACAAAATGACGTTACCTTGGTGGCGCTCGAAATGGCTACTTTTTTGAAACGCTATTACGTTGAGCGGGTCCCAGATTCCGAGCAGTACCTCCATTATCAGGCTTATGTGGAAAGATTGCGTCTGGATTGGCAGGCTGAAAACAAGGCGATGGAGAGCTATCAGGCGGTCATCGCACCAGCAGTAAAATCTAAATCGACTCAGTCGCAAATTGCAAATCGAGCACAAGCTTTGGTGGAATCCTTATCGTCGTATAAAGAGAAATGCAACACGATCATCTTCGTGAGTGGGTATTATGCCACCCGGTACATTGGGGAAATGTCCAGGTTTCATTGGCATGATGCCATTGCGGTTTGTGACGAAGCGATCAGCAATTTGAATGATAAATCATGCACTTCGCCCCGGATCATGGCTGTTTTTAAAGTCCATAAAGTAATCTGCCTGACCATGCTGGATCGCTATGTAGAAGCTTTAAGGTTGAATTCCGAAGTCATTCAAGCGGAGATAATAGGCTCGAGAAACTGGTTCTTGTACCTCGACAACCAATTGCTCGTTTCCCTAAAGGCTACGCAATACAAGTCTGCCTCCCAAACTGCTGCCAAAATATATTCGAGTAGAAATTTTGCTGCAATGCCGGAATCGATCAAAGAGTCCTGGACATTGTTAGCTGCCTATTTGATTTTAGCGGACCGCAACGAAGGGATCAACCCGGGCATCCAACTGGAAAAAGTCTTGAATTTCAGGGTGAACAAATTTTTGAACCAGGTACCCAACTACTCCAAGGATAAAAAAGGGATGAATGTTCCCATTCTGATTGCCCAGTTTTTGTTCTTGTTGCAGTCAAAGGAATTTGATGGAGCACACGACAAATTGACTGCACTTCGAAAATACCGGGTTAAACATTTCAATACAGAAGACGGGTATTATCGTACCCAGTTGTTCATTCGGATGTTGTGCTCAGTGGCAGGGACTGCTTTTAATAAAAAATTGTTTTTGAAAAAAACGGCAGACATGATTAAAACTGTCACCCGAATTCCGAAAGGCCATCCTGACCAACATTTTAAAATCGAAATCATCCCTTATGAGGTCTTGTGGCAATGGGTTGTAAATTGCTTGGACTAAAGTGGACGGCCATCTCCATTAGGGTGAGATAGCCGCCACCGTTCAAAGGATTAAATCAAGTTCTATTCCGGTTCTATTTGTCCCGCTTTCGGGCGACCATATGCACCTCAGCCGTTCAATTGAACCAAATAATCCGTCTCCTTTAAATAGGTGGTAGATCAAAACCATCACCGGATCAATACGTAAAGTTTTCATAGCTTGATATTTTGGGTTTTAAAATGGAGCAGTTGTAAGAACAAATTTACCGACCTATACTCATTCAGTCACGTCACTTTTGCAAGATCCAGCGCAGGTCATATTTTGGTCATTGCCCCACATCATCGGGCAATGACCAACCCAAAAAAGGAAGATTGCCAGGTTTTCGATCGAAAACTGAGATCTAATCAAAAAAAAAATATCAGAAATAATGTCTAAACTGTGAGCTAATTTTACGGTGTTCGTATTGTAAAATTATGTAAATCAAGTGTTTGATAAGTATAATCTAAAAAGAAACATAAAAACTGACCCGTCTTTTTTTACGGTGAAACGTTACTGCCACCAAGCAAATTTAACGCGTACTTTGTTGTACAAACAAACACAGAGGGAAGAAAATTTTTCCACGTAAGTTCCTCCTATTACCTGTTGCCAAAACCCTAAGCGTAGCCCCCGGGCTACGCTTTCTGACAGGTTAAATTACACGGCCAACGATACAACACTGTAAGAACATTGATTTTGTTTACAATATAACACTGTAGGAATAGTGTTTATATTATTCACAAAGGGGTCCAAATGTAGCCAATCGCCTCATTGATTTTTTGTTACAGCTACAGATGGATCCCTTTTTTATTTCTTGTATTCCAGTGATTTATCTTCAATTTATTCCACTCCAATACCCATGCGACGCATCAACAAAGACGCATTGAAACTCTGGCTGATGCCGGGTTTGAGGGTATAATCAAAGTACAATTCATCCTCCTCAATGGCCACTTCCATACACACATTTTGAATCAAGCCAGGGTTTTCTGCTTCCATCGCTGTGAGTTCCAGGTCGTGAGTGGCAATGAAGCCCGCACTGCCGTGGCGCAACAATTGCAACATCAATGCCCGCGAGCCTTGGTGTCGATCACGAGAGTTGGTGCCTTTTAGAATTTCATCCAATAGGAAAAATACGCCCCTGTTTTGCCCTTGTTGCGCAATCACTGCGTCGAGCATGGCCCGCAAGCGGCGCAATTCGGCATAAAAAGAAGAGGCGCTGGCCGAGAGGTCATCCTGTGTGCGCATTCCTGTAAACACCAACAAAGGCGGCATACTCAAGGCTTGGGCACATACTGGTGCGCCAGTTTGGGCCAATACCAGATTGACCCCCAGGCTGCGCAACCAGGTACTTTTTCCAGCCATGTTTGAGCCCGTGAGTAGTTTCAAGTGTTGGTGGGTGGGCATCTGCAAGTCGTTGCCAATGCGGCGATTGCCCGGGATCAATGGGTGGCCCAATTGTTTGGCCGACAAGCTAGCCTCTTGGTGCAATACCGGGAAAACCCAATCAGGTTGGTTGTAATGCAAGTTCGCCAAACTGTTCAAAGCATCTAACTGGCCCAAGGCGGCAAACCAATGGGGCAAATCCTTCTGGTGCTGAACCTTCCATTTTTCCAATTGATACACCCATTGCAAATCCCAAACTCCAATCAGGTTGAGGAAAATGGCAAAGGGATTGTTGCGTACATTCAGTTGTGCCAGAAAATAGGACAATTGACGGATGGCTTGAGAGGCGCCAAACTG
>JAIXOO010000499.1 GCA_027486765.1 Saprospiraceae bacterium | reverse complement strand
TTTTAAGGAGTTTGCCACCTGCGGTGGCTGGAGTTTGTGCGTTAGGAAAATCTTGCTTAAGATCAAGCCAAGGATAATAGGACTTGATAAAAGGTAAGGGCTCTAGCTTCAGCAAGGGCGGCCTCCGTAGACTCTCCGCACCGCAGGTGCCCCTAAAAAAACGCTGTGAAACTCTGCGTACACTCAGTGAAACTCTGCGGTAAGTAAAATGCGTAATGTGAGTTAACTTGTGGAATAAAAACCGACAACTCAACAAGATGACGACATCCAAGAAGCCACACCACGCTCATTGACGGAACATTTGCCCGCTGAACACTGCGCCATTGAAATAAATTCGGTAGACATACAATCCCGGCGGCAAGGAGGAGGCATCCCAATGCATGGTATGTGCTCCAGATTCCTGTTTTTCGTGTAATAATCCTGCAACCAGCCGGCCGCTGGCATCCAGCACGTCGATTTGAACCAAGCCCTTTGTGGGAATTTGGTAGTGGATGGCAGTTTTTTGAGAGAAAGGGTTAGGAGAGTTGGAATGGGCGACCGACTCCCTGGTTTGTTTGCCGGATACCGACGACAAAACGTCCAAAACGCTGGTAGCCCAAGAAGTGCCTACCCGGATACCATCGAGTTTAATATTGCATCCGGTTATGCCTGTTTGGGCATAATTGTTGTTCAACACCACCGAAGCCTGCCCTGTATAATCGCCTCCGTCATTCGTACCCGCAGCAGGCGTTGCAGGTTCAGTCGCAGGTACGCCTTGCGTAAACACATACAAGCTGCTGGCATCATTGCTGGCGCCATTGACAATCGAATATTTCAGGACGACGAGATAGGTTTTCCCGCGCTCAAACGTATTGCTCGCGTATGAAATAGTATTTTCGATTTCCTTTTGTACCCCCAAGTTGAAAGTTGAATCCGACAATCGCTTAATATACAGGCTTGTGTTGAGGTTCGTTCCGCCTGTATTGGGGTTGAATGAAATACAATATCCTTCGGTCACAGTCGACGGCAAACTGTCTACTTGAATCATCAAAGACATATAAGCGGCCCCTGCGGTAATTGAGGTATCCAGATTTTTTATAACCACATCTCCATTGCCTGCATTGGCTATTTGGCAGGCGTTACCCTTGGCCGACCCGACATAGTCCTTGTAAGTAAGCCCAGGAGCGACCACCTTTATATTGTAAGGAAAATCAATGCCAGTTAGAAACCAACCATTAACGTTGTCAAGATTTCCTATCGGCCCAAAGAGGAAATCTTCAGTAAATACCTTCTGAGAAAAGGCAGTGGCATGCAGAGCGCATAGACAGGCGAAGACAAGGGTCAATTTTTTCATATTGTTTGAATAATTTTTGGTTTCTATACAGAAGCGAAAATAGAACAAACCAGCGATATTGCAAAGGAACCAAAGCCCGTTTTGCCTGGGGAGCTATCCCCACAAATTAAGGTTAGCGTTAACCAAGTTCCCCACTAACTCCCACCCAGACCTAAAAATTCAACAGCTTGAGAGTTTGTAATAAAACGGGGTTACGATGGCACTAATTGAAGTGCCCGCAGGTGGTGACCATGTTCGATGGGAACGTACCTCAATGTTTGGTATTTGTAAAAGCCTGGGGCATTTTAAAAAAAACTTTCCGAAACTTACAAATTTATGGCGCACAGCATACTTCAAAAAAAACAGCTATGAAAAAACTCCCATGGCTATTCTGGGCCTTGTTTAGTGCATTGTGGGGCTATGCCCAGCCGTCCAAACCTCCCATGACCCTTGGTGAGCTGCGCGATAAAATCGAAAAAATAAGGCAGGCCGAACACATAGTGGGCCTGATGGTGGGCATTACGACACGCGACTCGGTACTGTTTGCGGCCAATTTTGGCTACGCCGACCTCGAAAATCAGCGGAAGGTTGATTCTCAAACGCTTTTTAGAATGGGATCGAACACAAAAATGTTGGTGGCGCTCGGTATTTTAAAGCTCCAAGCTGAAAGTAAAATACACATTTACAATAAGTTGAGCCAAGTGTTACCCGAGTTGAAGTTCAAAAACGACTGGGAAGACAAACATCCGCTCCGATTGGTGCATCTGCTTGAACACACCTCGGGCTTTGACGACATCAAACTGAACCGGATGTACTCCCTCAAAAAACGCGAAATCACGGGCAAAGCCGCCATGTTATACCACCAGCCTTCGATGATATGCCGCTGGCCACCTGGCGAACGCCACGCTTACAGTAACCCCAATTACGCCATTTTAGGGTATCTCATCGAGAAAACAACCAAAAAGCCTTACGATCAGTACCTTACTGAAGCCATTTTACAACCTTTGGGCATGAAGCAGACCAATTTCAATACCTTTAGTCGCATGCCCAACGATGTGAAAGAGTATGTGTTCCGCCACGGCAAAACCGAGTTGGTGCCCTCGGTTACGGTGGGGAGCGGAGCGACAGGAGCAATGTGGTCAAACACCGACGACCTGCTCAAACTCTTGCGGATGTATCTACGCAACGGTCAGCCCATTTTCGACGCCAAAACCATAGCCGAAATGGAAACGCCGAACAGTTGGTTGGGGGTAAAAGAAGGTTTGAGAAGTGGTTATGCCCTTGGCAACTACTATTCCCATTTTTACAACAAATATGGTTTTAGGGGCCACGATGGCCTTTTGGGCACCTGTTATTCTAAATGTATGTATAACCGCGAATTAGGCGTTGGCTTTGTCATTGCGTCCAATAGCAACAATCCCAATATCAAAATAGAAGAACTGGTGGCTGCTTTTGTAGCGCAAAATGCCCCCCCTCAAAAACTATCAAACCAGCCCCTCGACCGGAAAGCCATTGAACCATACTTGGGCTTTTATCAGTTCGACAGTCCCCGCAACGAGATAGCCCGGCTGATGGACCTATTTAGGAATGGCCTCAAAGTTTACGTGGAAAACGACACGCTGGTCTTTAAAAACTTGGAGGGCCAGAAAACCAAGCTGTTCCAAACAGCACCGATGGTATTCAGGCGCGAAGGTATGAATGCCGCTACCATTGCTTTTACAAAAAATGCCGATGGCAAAAACGTGCTATCTATGTCCGGGGTGTATTTTGAGCAAAGCTCCTATGCTTGGGGGCTGGTTTGGCGCAGCTTGTTGGGCCTGATGTTGGTTTTGGTGCTGGTTTCGGGGATTGCGGCGATGGGGTCCTTGCTTGGTGCAGTGCGCCGAAAATTGACATGGAGGGTGGTTTTTGTCAGATTTACGCCCATTGTCAGTACTGCTTTTTTTGGATACGCCTTTACAAAATTATTTGAAAAACAGCAGTTTAGTTATTTGATTTATCAATTCAATGACATCAACGCCGAAACGCTGTTGATTTTTGTAGCAACCACGTTTTTTGGCCTTGCGGGAGTGATTTGTGGCTATTTTGCATTCAACATGACCAAGCAGGCCAATCATATTTGGGGCAAATGGTTTTGGAGATTAACTTATGTTTCGATGGCTGTCTTGGCCATTGTGTTTTTCAAGTACGGTATTATAGGCATACGTACTTGGGCTATGTAGACAAGGGTAGAACTTCATCCAAATCCTCCCAAAAAATCCCCTGTCCTCCGGCAATCAAGCGCCAGTTGTTCAATTGCTCCAGGGTAGCTTCGGCGAGCCGCCAGTACCAATCATAAGGGATGCCCAGTTTTCAACCTGGTATATTTGCTTCCGCTTGTTGCTTCCCTGATCTGCTTTTGCTACCTTTGACATGGGCCGGTTTTGTTTGGCACACTTTAAACCTTCATCTTTTAGACCTACTCCATCTACCCTGTTTACCCATGAAAAACATGACCAAGTACCTGAAAATCTGGGTTTTTATCATCCCGCTCCACATCACCAGCATTTTTGGCCAAAAAC
>JAIXOO010000350.1 GCA_027486765.1 Saprospiraceae bacterium | reverse complement strand
GAAGTTGAGAAGGTTGAGGCTACCGCGAGCGGTCACTGAGCGAAGCCGAAGTGTCGCTGCGGTAGCCTCAACCTTCTCAACCTTCCTCAACCCCTCAACTAATTCGCTGCCTGCTCCACCTTTCCTTTCAAGCGCAATACCACCTGCTCGTCGCTCAGGCTGGTGATGACGGTCACCTGCTTAGTGAAATCGCCTGGTGCCAAAGCGTTGTATGTAGCAGTGATTTCGCCAGTTTTGCCAGGAGCAATGGGCTCCTTGGTGTAATTAGGTGTGGTACAACCGCAAGAGGCATTCACTGAAGTGAAAATCAGGGGCGACTTGCTCTTGTTTTTTACTTTAAAAATGGCTGTAACGGGTTTGCCTTGAGGAATGGCGCCAAAATCGTGCTCGATCTTGTCCCAAATCAAAGAGGGCGCTTTCTTTTTGCTTTTGGCTGAAGCTTCATTTTTTTTCACGGTGGCTTCGGCAGTGCTTTGAGCAGCAAGTGTTCCAACTGTGCTCAGGGCCAATAGGGCAAGGATCAAATATTTCATGGCAATTTCGTTTTTTGTTCCGCATGTTCACGGAGCGTGTGATGATTTTTACAAAAGTACGGCACCACATTGTATGGTGCTGTTAACAGGATTCAAATGATTTTATAAAGTCTCCGGTTATTCCAACCCAAATTTATCCAATAGATACACCAATGCGGTCATGGCCGCGGTGCCCAGCTCCAATTCGCGCTTGTTGACGGTGTCAAAAGTATCAATGGCGGTGTGGTGATAATCAAAATAACGTTGGGAATCGGGTTCAAAGCCAAACAAAACCCCCTTTTGGGAGCGCAGTGGGCCAATATCAGCCCCGGAGCCACCCTTTTTGAAGTTCAGCCCATAGGCTTCCAACAGCGGCGACCACTCCATAATTTGTTTGTACTTTTTATCAAAAGCCCGGTTTTCTGATTCGCAGGTAAAACCCCTTGGAGTAAAGCCCCCGCGATCTGACTCAATGGCAGCCAGGTGAAACTCTTTGTTGCGGTTGGAAATTTCGGCATAAGCCTGGCCGCCCTTCAAGCCGTTTTCTTCATTCATAAACAAGACACAACGAATGGTCCGTTTCGGGCGATACCCCAGGCGTTTGAGTACCTGTAATACATCCATGGCTTGCACACATCCCGCTCCGTCATCGTGCGCACCGGTGCCTACGTCCCAGGAATCGAGGTGGCCACCGATCAGGATGATTTCTTCCGGTTTTTCACTGCCCCGGATTTCGCCAATCACGTTGTGTGAGGGTTTCATACCCATCATGTGGCTGGTGTTGCGGATGAATACCCGCACGGGTTCGTCTTTGAGCAGGCGACTGAGCAACTCGGCATCGTTGGTACTGATGCCGAGGGCAGGAATGGGCGTAACGCCAGGCTCGTAAGAAGTGCTACCTGTATGCGGCACATCGTCGTGGCGAGTGGTCATGGAACGGACCAAAACGGCCAGCGCACCATATTTGGAAGCCCGCGACGCCCCCAGGCCCCGTTGATCTACGGCACCACCATAAGCGGCAAAAGTATTGAGTTGGGTGGGGTCCATCGGGCGATTGAAGAAGACAATTTTTCCGGCGAGTTTTTCCCGGCCCAGATTTTCAAGTTCGTCCAGGCGTTTGACTTCAATGACCTCAGCGCTCAGGCCGTTGGGCCCGGTGCCTTCGGAATTGCCCAACGCTAGCGCTTTGAGGTCAAAACTCCCCATTTTGGAATGCACCACCCGCACGACTTCTTTTTCCCCCCGATTCCAGTGGGGTACCATGCAGGGTTGAATCCAAACCGAATCCAATCCCATGGTGTCCAACATTTGGCGGGTGTATTCTACGGCAGCGGCAGCCTGTGGCGTACCACTCAGGCGGGCTCCAATCCGATTGCATAAGTAGTCCAGCCAAGGGTAGGATTTCCCTTGGGTGAGCGCCTTATTGTAAATTTCGCGGACGTAAAAAGCGTCGGCATCCGATTTTGCATTGGCTTGAGCGTGTAAATCTTGCAATTGGCATCCGAGCACAAGCAATAACGCAAACAATTTCAGCTTCATGAGTAAGTGGTATTAAATGGTACATTGCGTGAATCAAAAAAAAGTTCAAAAAGGGGCGAAAAAAGTTTTTTTGGCTTTTTTGGAAAAAAATTTTCTATTTCTCGAAAAAAGCAAATTTTTATCGCCGAAAAGGGGGTTTTACTTAGTATAAAATCTAATTGCGAAAAATGAGCTTTGTTTGTAAATTAAACAAAGTGCCCTTTTTGGAAAAAAGATTTGATATTTTCAAAAAAAGGCCATATTTTAGCGCTATCAATTAAAAAGAACAAAGAGTTATTGAAAAATTTGTAATTGTATTTTTTACAATAACTTCATTTGTTTTTAGCGACTTGACGAAGTTTTTCGAAAAATATAATTTGGTTTTATTTGGTTAGGGCTGAGGTAGTGCTGTGGTAGCGCTGCCTCCTTTTTTTTGCCCATACCTGAAGGTTTGGGCAAAAAACCCACGACAAAACCCACGACAAAACCCACGACAAAACCCACGACAAAACCCACGACAAAACCCACGACTAAAGTCATGGGCTTTTTTTTGGGTGGCCTCCCACGGATAAATCCGTGGGTTGGCGATGTACGACTGGATATTGGGTAGCCACATAGGACTGCCCCAACACACCCACACCTTCACACTTTCACACTCACACCCTTTCTTCACGGCCTTACCTTTTTAGCCTTTGCTTTCTGCATCGGATTTGGACCTTCCTCTATTTTATGGGCTTTGAACACCTGGAAGCGGGTTGGTACCTGTTTGACGGGCCAGTTGTTGTTGCTTTCGTCGATGTCGGCGGTTTCGCGGAAGGGGTCGAGGCGTACGGCTTTCACCATCTTGTCTTTGACGAAGACTTTCTTGAACTGGTTTTCGTTTTTGCGCCAAATTTCGGCGGGAATGCGGTCGACTTGGGTGCTGCCATCCGCAAAGGCCCATTCCAGAATAATCGGCATCACCAGACCACCCTTGTTGCTGAACTGTAGTTCGTAGTAGTGCTTATCGCCAAAACGTTTGGTTTTTTCGTCCTTGCTATAGGTTTCATCGTAGAGCGATACCTTGACTTCCTCAATGGAGTCCGCTGTGGCCCAGGGCTGGTAAGTGGTGTAAAAATCCTTAAGGGTGGTATCCCGTTCGATCAAAGGCACTTTGCCTGCTTCTTTGTTGCGTACCTTATTGATGTCGTAAAAAGGTTTTTCAACCTTGTTTTTTTCCACAAATTCTTGTTTCACCGGATTGCTCTCCAGATCAACCCGATAATACTTGATGCTATCCAGCGAAATGTCCACTGCATCGGTGGTGAAAAACCAGCCGCGCCAAAACCAGTCCAAATCCACGCCACTTGCATCTTCCATGGTGCGGAAAAAATCGGCTGGGGTGGGGTGTTTGAACGCCCAGCGGCGACAATATTCCTTAAAGGCGTAATCGAACAACTCCCGACCCATCACCGTTTCGCGCAGGATGTTGAGTGCCGTAGCGGGTTTGCGGTAGGCATTGGCAAAGAAGTCGACGATGTTGTCGCTGTTGGTCATGATGGGCTCCAGCTGGTCTTTGGGCAACTTCATGTAATCCACAATTTGGTGCGCCGGGCCAAACCAGGGTTTGTAGTCATTGTCCATTTCCCGCTCGGCCACAAATTGGACAAAGCTGTTGAACCCTTCATCAAACCAGCTCCATTGCCGTTCGTCGCTGTTGATGATCATCGGGAAATAGTTGTGCCCTACTTCGTGAATGATGGTGGAGACCGCGTCGATTTTGGTCGATTCCGAATAGGTGCCGTCAGGCTCCGCTCTACCTGGATTGAAACAAATCATCGGGTACTCCATGCCGTTGGCTGCTTCTACTGAAATGGCGGTAGGGTAGGGGAATGGAATAGTGTATTTGGAATAAGTATTGATGGTGTGTTGAATGGCCTTGGTGGAATACTTGCGGTAAATGGGGTAAGCCTCCTTGGCGTAATAACTCATACACATCACCTTTTTGCCTTCTTCGGTGGTATTGGCCAGGGCATCCCAGACAAATTTACGGCTGGCACCCCAGGCAAAATCGCGCACGTTGTCGGCTTTGTAAATCCAGGTTTTTAGCTCCGTAGCACGTTTGGCTTTTTCGGTTTTTTTAGCCTCATCAAGTGTAACAATTTCGATCGGCTCCTTGGATTGTTGGGCTTGTTGCCAGCGGGTGTATTGAGCCGGACTGAGTAGGGTGGAATAATTGAGGCATTCCCCCGTTGCTGCAACCACATAATCGGTAGGCAGCGTCATTTTGACCATAAAATTACCGAAGGTTAGTGCAAATTCAGCGCGTCCGGTGAATTGTTTGTTTTGCCAACCGGCAAAATCACTATAGGCACAAAGCCGGGGATACCATTGGGTGATGGTGAAAATGTAATTGTCTTCTTCTGGGAAATATTCGTAGCCACCGCGGGCTAAATTGGTTGCACTATTGCTCGCAATATCGTCCAGACTGATGCGGTCCACCATATAATAATGCCACTTGACCCGAAAAGCGAAGGAGCTGCCTGGCTTGAGAGGCTCGGGTAGCTCAATGCGCATCATCGTTTGGTTGATGCTGTATTTGAGCGCCTTGCCATTGGCATCGGTTACTTCTTCGATTTTGCAACCAAATTTATCTTTTTCCTTACCGGGTTCCAGGCCACGCATCTGGTTTTCGCTCATGGTGTTGTTGATGCTGGTTGGGTCAAAAACCTGATTGGGATTATCAGCAGCGTGTTGGTTTTCGTCGAGTTGGAGCCAGAGGTAACGCAGGATTTGCGGCGACTGGTTGACATAAGTAATGCTCTCGCTGCCATTGAGGCGCAGCTTGTTCACATCTAGCGTACACTCGATGTCGTAATCACAGCGCTGTTGCCAGTATTGTGGGCCGGGCGCGCCGTCGATGTTGCGGTAGTTGTTGGGATCGGGAAGCAGGTCGGTGATTTGTTCAAATTTGTTGCCGTGGTTAGAAACGGGTTGGGCAAAAAGGCCCACACTCCACAACAAAAGGCTAAGGCTGATCCAGCTGCGCTGAATGGAGGGCTGTTGAAACATAAACAGTGGTTTTAAATGGGAAAAGCTTGACTCGCCGTTCAAGCATTACCGTAAAGTTCAATAAATTCTGGACTTTTTAGGACAAAATTGGCCAATAATATGGTGGGAAAATAAAAAGGCCCGCTAGAACAATTCTTCTAGCGGGCTACTAAGCCGTTTTACCTCATCTTACTTCATCCAAAATGGAATCAGGATGATCCCGATCACAAAAGGAGGTGTTTGCAGTTCCTGGCTTCGTTCCGCGGTGGGGCAATTTTTTTGAATATTTTTTTTGCCACACTTTTTTACACTTGAACAAAACAAATCAAAAAGTGCGGCGTTAAAATTTCAATACTTTCAAAACATATTGAAAATAATGAACCCTTCGTTTAATTTCCCCGATGCCAGCAAATTGGCCCAACATTGGCAAAAGCAACAAGCCCAAGTTTTTGCTTATCCAGAAGTAGGCAGCAGCGCTGGTGATCCTCCTCCTGGTTATGACCACGACCACGAAGCCACCCTGTTGGGTTTTGGCGATGGGGTGTTTCGGGCAGCAGCCCAGGCCTTGCGCGAATGGGCCATGTTTCCACCAACTTGGACCCAAATTTACCCGAGTAATGCCCCAATTGAGCCGGGTAGTGTGGTACTGGTTTTGTTCAGGTTATTTGGATTGTGGTGGTGGCACAACAGCTCCCGCATTGTTTACCTCATCGATGAGCCCACCCGTTTTGGCTTTGCTTATGGAACTTTACCTGCGCACATTGAAAGAGGGGAGGAGATTTTTTGGGTAGAATTGAGGGATGACGGCAGTGTGTGGTATTCCATTCAAGCTTTTTCCAAACCCAACCGCTGGTATGTGTGGCTGGCCTATCCCCTGGCGCGGGCTTACCAGCGGAAGTTTCGGCGCGATTCATTTGCGGCGATGGAG
>JAIXOO010000039.1 GCA_027486765.1 Saprospiraceae bacterium | reverse complement strand
CGCATTGGATTTATGCAAGGGGGCAAGTCGGCTTTGTGGACGGATGAGACCATGGCGGATGTATTTTTGGGAAAAGCCAAGGATTTTGTAGGAAGCAATCAAGGGCAGCCCTTTTTCCTTTATTTCGCTTTGCATCAACCCCATGTGCCACGGGTGCCGCATCCACGTTTTGTCGGCAAATCGGGCATGGGGCCACGCGGTGATGCGATTCTGGAGCTGGACTGGTGTGTAGGTGAAATGCTTCAACACCTGCAAAACAAGGGTTTATTGGAAAATACGCTCATCATTTTCTCCAGCGATAACGGCCCCGTTTTGAACGACGGCTACTACGATGAGGCGGTAGAAAAAGTGGGCAGTCACGATCCCTTTGGTGGTTTGCGTGGGGGCAAATACAGTCTGTTTGAGGGTGGAGCCAAAGTACCTTTTATCGTGCATTGGCCAGAGCGGGTTCGTCGCGGAGTATCGGATGCCCTGTTTTGTCAATTGGATTTGTACGCCTCCCTGGCAGCTTTGTTGAAACTCAAAACGCCGCCGATGGATAGCCAAAATCAACTGGCGGCACTGTTGGGACAAAACAAAAAAGGGCGCCAGGAGCTGGTGCTGGAAGCATCGGGTAGATTGGCGTATCGCTCGGGTGTCTATGCGTTTATCCCGCCTTACAAAGGTGCTGCGCTGCTGAAAGAAGTCAACATCGAATTGGGGGTTTTGCCCAGCGCGCAATTGTACGATTTGCGCAGTGACCCTGCTCAAAAGAACAATCTGGCGGGCAGTTCAGCAAAAGTATTGGCCAAACTGGAGCAGGGCATGCAAAAAGCGGTGGGGACGCAGCAAAAGATCAGTGGGGATATTCAGTTGAAGTGAATGCTGAGTTAGTTGGGTCAAAATGCTGGAATCGCGGTAGCGATTCAATCTTGCATAGCCGCGGTCGTCCGCGGTAAAATGAATAGCGTAATGCATCACAACCGCGGCAGCGGTTGAACAAATCGGAGCGAAATTCAACCGCTGCCGCGGTTACGAAACGGCGCAAAACGGCTAAGACCGCGGACGACCGCGGCTATTCAAGATTCAACCGCTGCCGCGGTTAGGTGTATTTCTAGCACTTTTTCGAAAGTTTATTGAACTGTCAATTGTCTAAAATCAAAGCACTACATTGTTCGTTATAGCCAAACACCAAAACCAAAAACCCTATCAATGTCCAATAAATCCGACCTCATCGCCGACTATTTTCCCAACATCTACCTCGCGGTAATCTCTTTGCTCCAAGGCATTGCCTTGTCCCAACTGGTGCCCATTTTTTTGACCTACGTCGATGTCGCTGAGCAACCCTGGCTGGACATCCATTTGCTGCCCATTCTGTTGATGCTGCTGATCATTTTTACCATCTGGCACCATTATGCCATCAGCATTTTTTTCCTGCGCTGGTTTCCCAACATCATCGATACCCTGGTACCCTTCTTGGTCGGTGTGGCACAGTTTGTACTCATCTCGTATCTGACCATCAAAACGGATTTGTCCGACATGAGGATGGAAGACTGGACCCTGGGCTTTGCCATTTTTCTGATGTCAGGGTCTTTCCCGTATTTGGCTGCTGCCTGGCGTCTGGAGGTCGATTTGTTTGCCAACATCATGAGCAAAAAGGACGCCATCCGGCACGGGGAGCTGACCCGGAAATACTACAAATGGGCGGGGTATTCCATTTTTGTACAGGGGGTGTTTGTTATGCTGATTGTACTGTTGGAGCAGGATACTTGGTTGTTGTTCTCTTTGATTCTATTGTTGAGCCACCTCTTGCTGTTTGAATATTGCCTTTTATATCGAATCAAGCCGCATTATGTCCAAAGTATGGATGACTTTGAAGCGCAGGGGAGTAAGAGCTAAATAGTTGATTTTTAGGGAGCTCCTCCTTCTGCGGTATTTTGTACTTCTCCCCCTTTTGGAGGATGTTTTTGCTGTGTCGATTCCTGACCTTTACTCCATTCAATTTTAACGCACCAAACCAACTGCCATGAAACCCATTTTTTTGTTGATTACGCTGCGCCATGCACTTCCCACTAACCTAGTAAAAGCTACAAGTGAAGCCTGTAAAATTTGCCTACTGGCCCTCGGACTACTGCAAATTTCTATACCCCTACACGCCCAAAACCCCAACCAAGCGGCCCACTCCATCCTGCCCGTAGATGGCATCATCCAATACCTGCCGAAGGATACCACTGCGGCGACGACCCCGGCCATCCTTTCCAGCAACAAGCTGCAATTCACGCCACAGGTCAATTTTTTCTTTCTACCTGAAGGCACCCTGAACTACAAGGGCGCGGGTTTGGCCGTGGACACCGGGCACCTCAATTTTTACCTGCGTGGCGATTTTGGGGCCAAGCTGTCCCTTCCCAAAAACGTAGACATGGTTTTTAGCTTGCAATCCTACGGCATTTATACCCGCAGTTTGGGCCCGCTGGATCCAAATCTGACGATGTACGAAGGCTATGTCGACCTGAAAAAGCTGGACCGCAATGGTCGGCTGGCGCTGCGTTTTGGCCGCATGTCGCTGGGCAAATACGGCAGCGAAATCCTGGTAGGCGATGATGATTTTATCAAGGGCCGAAGTTTTGAAAGTGTTCGGCTGCGCTACAAAAGGAACAGGGTAACCAGTGATCTGATGTGGGTACAGCTTTACCAACCCGCCCCGCCTGCCGCCAACTTTGACTGGAATCACCCCATCTTCCTGGCTACCTTCAATACCTTCAATTTCTCAAGGGCCTTGAACTTCGATGCCAACCTACCTTTTATCATCGACCAGTACAACAGCGGCTGGCGGACCTCGGTGTTCATGCCGGATGTCCGCGCCTTCGGCCAAGTGGGCAATTTCAAATATTCCGCCGAATTCATCCTGCAAACCGGAACAGCTAAAGACATTCTCAACAAAAACATCACCGGAACCCTCAACGCCTATGCCGCCGAATTGAGCGCTGGCTATACTTCGTCGGATGGAAAACTGAACGCAAGCCTGGCCTACTACCGCGCCAGTGGGGATGATAACACTTCGGACAATGAGCTGAAATCCTACAATGTGTTGTGGCAAAATGAACACCGCCGCTTTGGCTACATCGACGCGTTCAAAGGCTCAAACGTGCAGGCCGCTACCTTGCACCTGGATTGGAAGCTGGGCAAGCTGCTGTCGACGGGGGTACACGGAGTGATGGCGCAAGTGTTGGAGTCAAAGGATCGCTCCAGCGGGGTGACCACCCTTGAAAATTTGAATCGGCTCAATACGACCAGCAAGTTCATCGGCATTGGTGGTGATTGGTACCTCAATTATTATTACAACCACAACCTGAATTTCCAATTTTCGACCTCGGCCTTTAAAGCGGGGGAGTACTTTACGGCGGTGAATAGGGTTGATAAAACGATGATTCGGTTTTATTTGATGATGGCTTTGCGGATTTAGAATGCAACTTTGGTGTCTATGGTTCCTTAGGTGGTGAAAAAACGACCTGCGCAGCAGGTTTTCCATCCACCTACATCAACCAAATCCGTCCTCATCTCATTTTATCTCTACACCAAACCAGGACACCACAACATGGAAATAGGCATTGACAGTTTTGCCGCCGCCCACTTTAGCGGATCGGCCAGCGACCCCAACAAAAACATGCAAGCCATGGCCGACCTGCTGGAACGCGTGCAACGCGCCGATCAGGTCGGACTCGACATATTTGGCATCGGTGAGCACCACCGCAAGGAGTTTTTGGACTCGGCGCCCATCACCATCCTTTCAGCAGCAGCGGCGATGACCCAGCGCATTCGTTTGACCAGTGCAGTCACGGTGCTGAGCGCGGCGGACCCGGTACGGGTATTTCAACAGTTTTCTAGTTTGGACATCATCTCCAAAGGGCGGGCCGAGATCGTAGCGGGCCGGGGCTCCTTTATCGAGGCTTATCCACTGTTTGGTTTCAGCCTCCAGGATTACGATGCCCTTTTTGCTGAAAAATTGAACCTCTTGCTGCACATTCGCGACAATGAGGTGGTCAGTTGGAAAGGCAAATTCCGACCAGCATTGGAGGCGGCGGAGATTTATCCTCGTCCCGTTCAGCCCAAGATGCCCATCTGGTTGGGGGTGGGAGGTACGCCGCAGTCCTTCATTCGGGCAGGTAGTTTGGGCTTGCCATTGATGGTGGCCATCATTGGTGGCGAAACCCGGCGTTTCCGGCCCTTGGTCGATTTGTATCGGCAGGCAGGTGAGGCGGCTGGTTTCAAACCTGAAGACTTAAAAGTAGGACTACATTCCCTGGGTTACATCGGCGAAACGAGTAAAGAGGCTCGTGATGAATTTTTCCCCGGGTATGCCGAGGTATTCACACGTATTGGTAAAGAACGTGGCTGGCCTCCCGTGACTCGACCTCAGTTTGAAGTACAAACGGGGCATCACGGCGCATTGTTGGTGGGCAGCCCGGAGGAGGTGGCGGAAAAAATTCTGCGGCATAGCGAGGCGCTGGGCGGCATTTCCCGTTTGACCTTTCAGATGGACAATGCGGCTTTGCCACAAAGCAAGTTGTTGCGGTCGATTGAGTTGATTGGGGAGAAACTGGCACCCATTGTGAAGAAGGGGTAAAATTGGTTTTATAGATGCATCATTGCTGAAGTGGTACTGGGTGTCTGAGGTTTCTTAGGTGGTGAAGTATGTCGTTTTTTTCACCACCTAAGAAACCTTAGACACCTAAGAATCACCTCAGTATTTCTGTCCCAAATCATCTTTTCTGTTATTGTAATTAACTGTTAAATAAGTCTTTATCTCCTCTCTGTCTTCTCCCTCAAACGCTCATACGGCAACCAATCCATCGTCCCTTTCCAGTCCAGCCACTCCAGGCCATTGAAGCGTTTTTTGTAATCGTAAAACGAAGACTCGTGATGCGCGAAGCCCGGATAGTAATAAGTCTTTCCCAACTGCCGGCAACTGTAAATCTCCAGCAGCATGGTGTACACCCCCAGGCTATGCGCTCCATAATCCGGGTGAAACATGGCGTAAATACTCGACATGGACTTGGGTGTATGGTCGATCAAACTGGTTGCAATCAGTTTTTCACCATCGTAAACATCCAGAATCAAGCCCCTTGTAGGCAAACTTTCGTGGGTGGCGCTAATGAAGTCAAAAACGCTATCGGGCACATTGCGTTCAAAACGTTCGCGGTGCAAGAGGAAAAGTTCGTGGTGGGCGTCCGAGGGGCGTCCAGCGACCAGGCTCCAGCGGAAGGATTCGTTTTTGCGCCAGATCTTGGCCTGGCTTTTGGTCAGCGTGAAGTTGTTGACGGGAATCCGCAGAGGAAGTACCTGTAGTGGCCCGACTCCGGTGGTAATGTCTTCGTGGGTATCGTAAGAATAGCGGTAAAAGATATTGCCAGCCCGCCGCCAGCCGTTTTCAAACATCAAATCCAGTTCTTCGTCCCCAATGTTCAGCAGCCAGGCATGCTGGTGGTGGATCACCTGCCCGTTGAGCTCCAGTTGATTTTCTTCGGAGAAAAGATATGAATCGGGGTATAAGATCATACAACAAGATTGGGCACCAGAATAAATGCAGCGCAATTTACCTTACAAATTAAGCTCGAATTTTGTTGTGTAGAACACAATGGTTTCTATTTTTTATCATCGGGGCAACGCGCTGTAGAGACGCACGGCCGTGCGTCTCTACAATCCGCAATCTTTGCGTATCTACTGCGCCGGGAACCGATAAACCGTCCGCGTGCTGTACGTTTGTCCAGGGTTCAAAGTAGTCGTTGGAAACTTGGGCTGATTTGGGCTATCGGGGAAATGTTGGGTTTCCAGGCACAGTGCTGAGCGGAACACATAGGCCTGACCACTCTTACCAACCTGTGATCCCGTCAAAAAGTTACCACCATAAAATTGAATGCCTGGCTCTGCCGTCAACACTTCCATTTTGATCCCACTATTTGGGCTAAGTACCGTTGCAATGAGCGGTAATTCACCCGCAGCTACTTTTTGGGGAACCAACACAAAATTGTGATCATACCCCTTGCCGTACTTGATCTGCTCGTGATCAGCATCTACCCGATCACCAATGGCGGTGGGTTTGCGGAAATCAAAGGGGGTGCCTTCTACTGAAGCCAACTCACCCGTAGGGATCAGCGTAGAATCCACAGGCGTGTACTTGGAAGCAAAAATCTGCAAGAGGTGGTCGTTGATGGTCGTGTCGCGTTCGCCGTCCAGGTTCCAGTAGTTGTGGTTGGTGAGGTTGAGCACGGTGGGTTTGTCGGTGGTGGCGCTGTACGCGATTTCTACCCCGCGGTCGGCGGTCAGGCGATAGGTTACTTTGACCTGCAAATTGCCCGGGTAACCTTCCTCCATGTCTTTGGACAGGTAGCTGAATTCCACGCTGCTGCTGTCAATTTGTTTAGCATCCCATACTTTTTTGCAAAAACCTTCTGGCCCGCCGTGCAGGTGATTGGCCCCGTTGTTGGTGGCCAGGGTATAGGTTTTGCCATTGAGGGTGAATTTACCTTTGGCAATCCGGTTGCCAAAACGACCCACCACGCAGCCAAAATAAGATTCCGTCTTGAGGTAATCGTCGATGTTATTGTACCCGGTTAGTACATCCACCTCCCGGCCATCCTTGTCGGGCACCAATAGACCCACCATCCGGGCGCCGTAATTGGTCAGTGCCGCCTGAATCGGGCCATTTTTGAGGATAAACAATTCGATTTTTTTACCCTGGTGGGTTTTGTCAAAGTTTTTGGGATCTGGCAGTTGGTAGGCCATTTCCTTGTTGGTTTCAACTTCCATGCTTCCTTTTTCTTTTGTTTTAGGCTGGCAACTCAAGGTGATCAGGCTCAGAAGCGCGAATCCGATGAGTGCTTTTTGCTTGTTTTTCATTTGCTTGCGATTATCAATGGTTAAAAAAATTGACTAGCCCATGCAATTATTCCTGCAAAGCAGGGAAGGTATTGTATTTTTCCGAACGATAAAATAGTCTACAGTATGTCCGAAAGAATTTCCATCCCCGCTCAAGGCCGCGATAAAGATACCATTCTTGATGAATTGTCAAAGTTACATTTAAACGATATATCCTGGAAAGCTGGCCGCGCCTGGAGTATGGTCTACTACGTGGATGATGCTCACCAGGAACTCCTGACTAAGGCCTACAGCAGTTTTTTTTCCGAAAACTACCTCAATCCTTTTGCTTTTCAAAGTTTGAAAAAAATGGAGCTGGAAGTCATTCAAATGACGGCCAGTTTGTTGAATGGTGATGAACAGGTGACGGGCACCATGACTTCGGGGGGCACCGAGAGTATTTTCCTGGCTGTATACACTTATCGTGAGCGGGCCCGGAAATTGTTCCCCCAGATCACTGCACCCGAAATAGTGGTTTCAGACAGCATCCACCCTGCTTTTGAAAAAGCCGCGCACATCCTCAACATCAAAGTAAAAAAGGCCCCGATTGATGCCGAGATGCGGGCGCAACCCCTGGAATTGGCGAAACTCATTACCCGCAATACCATTCTCATCGCTGCTTCTGCGCCCACCTACCCACATGGTGCCCTGGACCCCATTGCCAGCATTGCTGCGCTGGCTTTAGAAAAAAAATTGCCTTTTCACGTTGATTGTTGCATTGGGGGCTTTTTATTGCCCTGGGTGGAAAAATTAGGTTATCCCGTCGATCCATTCGATTTTCGGGTGCCTGGGGTGACCTCCATTTCAGCCGATGCCCACAAGTTTGGGTATGGGGCCAAAGGGGCCTCGGTGCTTTTGTACCGCAACATGAATTACCTGAAATACCAATTTTACATCGCCACCGATTGGCCAGGAGGAATTTATGCCTCGCCTACTTTAATGGGCTCCCGCCCGGGTGGGGCCATTGCGGCTACCTGGTCAGCGATGCAGGCACTGGGGCAGGATGGCTACTTGCGCATCACCCAAGAAATCATGCAAGCGACAGGTCAAATTAAAAAAGCTTTGGCAGAAATTCCAGAAATCAGTATTTTGGGCACTCCAGTGATGAACATCATTGCTTATACAACTCGTGAGAACCAGCCTGATATCTTTGTCGTGGCCGATCAATTGGAACAAAAAGGATGGATGTTGGACCGCCAACAATTGCCCAACTCCATTCACCTGACGGTCATGCGCCAGAATATTCCGGTAATTGACACTTACATTGAAGATCTAAAAGCCTCAATCCGCTTTGCAAAAAACAATCCAGGCGAAACCGCTAAAGGTAATGCCGCCTTGTACGGATTAATGGCGCGGATTCCTTTTCGGGGCATGGTTGAACAAAACGTGCGCAAAATTTTTGAAGACTTATACGATTTTTCCAAAACCAGGCCCGCTGAAGAAACCGAAACAGCTTCAACTTTACCAGAGCCACCTCGGTGGATGGGCCTGTTGAATCGTTTGCTGCTGTGGTGGGGACGATTTTTGGGCAATAAATAAAATAGTTCTTTATAACCGATTCAATGCGTTAACCCATTAACCTAAAAACCATGTTCAGACCCCTTTTGCTATTAATCATGATCCTTTCGCTGGCCCATTCGGTTAGTGCTGCTGACTATTATTGGGTAGGCGGCAGTGGCGACTGGTCCGACATCAGCCATTGGGCGACCACCAGCGGCGGCGCTACCCGCCACAACGTAGTGCCTAGTCCCAACGACCGGGTATTTTTTGATGCCAATTCATTTACTGCACCCAACCAATTGGTCAATGCCAACAACCAGTCGATTTTTTGCCTGGACATGAACTGGGAAGCAGCGACCAATAACCCTACTTTCTCCGCTCCAGCAGGGTATATTCTCAATGTATACGGCTCCCTAAGACTGAGTGCGAATATGGTATTTTCATTTCGGGGCTCAGTCAATTTTTTTGCGAATACCACGGGACAAACCATCCTCATGGCCGGGCATCGCATCCGGCAGCTCGTTACCTTTAATGGGCCAGGAGGAGGCTGGACTTTAGCGTCGCCCTTACAAATGGATTCGACCTTGCTGATTAACGCGGGGAGTTTGAATACAGGAAATCAGGCAATTACCTGTAAGCGTTGGTTTGTTAATCCAGGTGCAGCCGTTGCACTAGACTTGGGCAGCAGTCGGATCACAGTAACGGGGGCTTTTTATACCTCACGATACCTTTACCAATATGACTCAGCCGTGGTTGAGTTCAAAAGAGGGAATCTAAGTGTCGTGCCGGGTACTTCGGTGATTGAACTGAATTCGGGTAAACCCTTGTTGCGGGTCACGGGGGTAGGAAATCTCAATCTGGGCACGGTACTTTACTCCAATACCCTCGGGAAAGGTCGATTGATCAGTGAAACCGGCGGTACCATCAATTTGGGAACCCTAGAAATGCGCACAGATACTGATGTGGAAGGTTCGGTCAATTTTGACAACCTCATCCTTGGTCCAGGAAAAAACTTCAAGTTTCAGGCTGGCTTCACTTATCGGCTCAAGAAATTGACAGCAATCGGGCAGTGTATTTCTCCCATCCAGATTTTCAGCAGTATTTCTGGTACGCAGTTTACTTTTGAAGCAACTGCCGACTCCATTACGGGTAACTTCGTTTCCTTGAAAGACGTAAGGGGCAGCGGTGGTGCCAGGTTTGTTGTACGAAACGCTGCCGATTTGGGGAATAATACCGGCTGGACCATCGTCGCAAAATCCAACAACAATCTCTTCTGGGTAGGCGGCAACGGCAACTGGAGCGACCCTACCCATTGGTCCTTCACCAGTGGCGGTGCTGGTGGTGCTTGTGTACCTACTGCTGGAGACAATGTGTTTTTTGATGCCAATTCAGGCAATGCGGTTACTGTAAATATCGACATTGAAAATGCTTATTGCCGCAACATGAGTTGGACGGGGGCTACTGGAGCTCCGACTTTGAATGGGTCAGGGGAAAAAAGTTTACACGTATTTGGTTCCCTTACTTTTATCAATAGCCTGCGTCAACAATTTGAAGGTGACGTGTATCTTGAAGGAGACAACACCTCTAATGTGATTACCTCAGCCGGGAAAACTTTTCGCAAGCAGCTGATCATGGATGGGACTGGTAACTGGAGTTTGGCAGATAGTTTGTCGACCCTCCTGGATTTTGTTTTCATTCAGGGTAATTTTAATACGAACAACCAAATGCTGTTTACCCGTAGCGTAGTCTCGCAAAATCCGCGCAATCGGACGCTTACCTTGGGGCGTAGCCATTGGGTATTGCGGCGAGTGGACTTACAAAATTACAATACGCTGGTGTGGGAGATCAACCCCCAAAGCATGGTGCTGGATGCCAGTGCCTCTACGATCGAGTTCAGGAACTGGTACGGGGTATTACAGACCTATTTTACTGGCCGGGGGCCTACCCTAAATTACAACCGGGTTTGGTTTTTAGGTGGCGATGGCTCGATGTACACGTACAACCGCAACCGCCAAAAAGCCGATTCCATTCGCTGTAGTACCTCTTTCTATTTGTATGGCCGAAACAGCATGGAGGTCTTGGAAATGCTCCGGACCAGCAACATAATCCAGCCCACGGTAAACGATACCACTACGATCAATGAAATCCTGGTGCCGGATTTGTGTACAGGTATGATTGAGTTGCGCTCCTCCAGCCCGGATCAAAAAACCTATCTGGAAAGCACCCACGCCTTGATTACCAGGCGCTTGATGATCAAAGATATCGTTCACATTGGAGTAGGACCTGCTGTGGCCAACAATTCCATTGATTTGGGCAACAATCAGGATTGGACCATCAACGAGATTGCTGGCCGGAATTTGTATTGGGTCGGCAAAGGAGGAAATGGAGACTGGTTCGACCCGGTCAACTGGTCATTGACGAGTGGCGGCCCGGGAGGAGAATGTATTCCCACTGCCAAAGACAATGTGTTTTTTGACGCCAATTCATTCAATGGCCCCAACCAACGGGTCAACAATTATAGCTTGCATGCTTATTGTCGCAACATGAGCTGGGTAGGGGTGACGAACAAGCCCATTTTTTACATGTGGATTTTGAACGCTTTTGGCTCGGTTGATTTGCCCCAGCCTCAAATTGGAGCTTATTGCACCAATTTGTCCTTGCGATCAAATGACAAAGACCTTAAGTTGACAACGCTCGGTTTCCAGATTGGTACCCTCCAAATCATGGGCCGTGGTGCCTGGACATTGCAGGATACCCTTAGTGCTTACAGTGTCATTCATTCCGAAGGTGAATTCAATTCTAACGGAAAACCTGTCAACATCAATTATTATACTTCCTCAGGTTATCCTAGCAATAAACCCATTCTGAAAATGGGCAGCAGCCATTGGCGCATCAACAACAATGGAGCTGATTTCAACTATACGGCCACTTTCGGGAATAACCTCACCTTGGATGCCGGTACTTCCCTGCTGGAGTTTACCAATACCAGTCCCTTCGTATACGTTTATAAGGACCATACTTTTCACAACGTATTGTTCTCTAATCCTCAAGGAACTTCAACCTGGCGCACCGAAGGTGAGTTCAACCGGAGTGGCCGCCCACCCTATACCGCCACCTTCAACCGAATGGAATTCCGCAATAGTGGTGTTTTGTATGGAAAAAATGTGATCGATTCACTGATTTTTTCAGCAGGCAAAACCTATAAACTCGATGCGACGCTAGCCCAAACGGTCAAAGAATATTTCCAGGTCATTGGCAACAACTGCAACCCCATTGAGTTGCTCTCAACTTCCCAGGGTACCAAAGCTGAGGTCATCATGAATGGAGGCAAAGTCCTGGCCGATTTTGTACAAATGCGCGACCAACGCGGGGTGGGTTCCACCCAGTTTTTAGCGGGCGCCAATAGTACCAACATCAACAACAGCAACCAAAACTGGATCTTTGATTCCCCCGTCGATTACGTCGACGAAGGGATTTTAGGTAAGGATGCTGTGCTGTGTAAAAACAATAGTCTGCTCCTCGATGCAAACACCTTTAGCGCCAGCGAAACCTACCGTTGGAATGATGGCAGTGTCGGCGCAACGTTAAATGTAAATCGTGCTGGAACCTACTTTGTAGCGGTCACTTACAATGACGGATGTATCTTGAGAGATACGGTAAGGGTACTACCTGCTGCCGATTTTACGCCCAATTTAACGAATGATACCACCTTGTGTGCCAATCAAGGATTGGTTTTGAACGCCGATCTGAACCTGGTCGGGGCTACTTATCGTTGGCAGGATGGTTCTACGGCTACCAGTATCAACGCCAGTAAAGCCGGAAAATACAAAGTGATCGTCGAATTGTCGGGCTGCACTGCTTCAGATTCTACCCTGGTTCGGGTCATCAGCCCTGCAGCCATTAATTTGGGCCGCGATACCAGCATTTGTGACCGACAATCCTTACTCCTGGATGCCTCCAAGGCTGGTGGCCGAACTTACCTCTGGAGCAATGGCAGCACTGGCGCTACTTTGCGGGTGAATACAGCAGGATTGGTATGGGTAGAAGTCAATGATGGCCAATGCACCGCCCGCGATTCCATCAACATCCGCGTCTTGCCGGCTCTGGGCTTGAGTTTAGGGCGTGATACCGTTTTTTGTGAAGGAGGGAGTTTTGATCTGCGCTCCAACTTGGGCAATATTACTTACCGCTGGCAGGATGGCAGCAGCAGTTCTACTTTTCGGGCAAGCACCGCTGGCGTTTATTGGCTGGAAGCAAGTGCGAATGGCTGTACCGAACGGGACAGTGTCAACCTCCGGGTGCAGGCCCTGCCGCGCTTTGAACTTGGAGCGGATACTAGCTTGTGCGATGGGATTAATTTCAACTTGCGGGCAACGGTCAGCACCCCAGGAAATACCACTTATCGTTGGTCCAATGGCACTACCAATGCAAACATCAGCGTCCAATCGAGCGGCTTGTATGCAGTAACTGCCACCTTGAATGGTTGTACCTTCAACGACCAAAGACGGTTTACCTTCAGCCCTGGACCAGCTTTTGAACTGGGCGCCAATCGGGGTTTTTGTATCGGTGAATCCTACAGCCCGAGTGTGTCCATCAACGGGGGAACTTACCGCTGGAATACTGGGGCTACCACTCCCCGTATCAATATTACCCAAACTGGTCTGTATTATGTGGATGTGACCCTGAACGGTTGCACCAAACGTGACTC
This sequence comes from Saprospiraceae bacterium, assembly GCA_027486765.1. Classification (GTDB taxonomy): domain Bacteria; phylum Bacteroidota; class Bacteroidia; order Chitinophagales; family Saprospiraceae; genus Haliscomenobacter. The sequence continues at coordinate 4,256 of JAIXOO010000039.1, read as the reverse complement.
GGCTACCTACACCTTTGCCCCTGAGCCCAAATTCAGCTTAGGCCGGGATACGACGCTCTGTGCCGGAGAAAACATCAATTTGAACGCCACCACTACCAATGCGACTTACCGCTGGAACAATGGCAACACCACCGCCACCCGAACCTTGACCCAAACGGAAGTGGTCTGGGCTGATGTCACGGTGAACGGTTGCCGCAAGCGCGACAGCATTCGGGTGCAATTCATCGATTTGCCCAAAGGTTTGTTGGGCCGCGATACAACTTTGTGTGAGGGCTTGACCAAGACATACCAATTCAATGTTCCAGGCGCCACTTTGCTTTGGCAAGACAATTCCAGTGCCAATCCTTATGTGGTTTCTACCGCAGGTTTATACATTCTGCGGGCCAGTTCAGGACGTTGTAGCGTTAGTGACTCGGTGCAAATTGCCTACAAACCTTATCCCGTCTTTTCTCTGGGGCCAGATACCACTTTGTGCAACAATGAAAGCCTGAATTTAAACCCCACCGTCGCTGGCGGGGTATACCGCTGGAACGATGGCCAGGCTACCGCAGCAAAAATACTGAGTCAAACCGGAACCTATTGGCTGGAAATAGACCTCAACGCTTGTGTACGTCGAGATACCGTCAAGGTCGTAGCCGTTAATTTGCCGCAAAGTTTATTAAGGTCGGATACCACCCTTTGTGAGGGCAGTACTCTCCGACTTAGCGTACAGGTACCGAACACCACCACTCAATGGCAGGATGGCTCCAGCAATCCGGCTTTTGTGGTGAATCAGGCTGGGTTATACTGGGCGCAGGTGGTAGCAGGGCGTTGTCGGGTTCGGGATTCGATTAGCGTCGCTTACAATCCCTTGCCCCGCTTTAATTTAGGGAAGGACACGGTCCTCTGTACGGGGGAAACCCTGGCCTTGGGTGGCTTGACGGGTTTTGACCAGGTGCGTTGGAGTACAGGAGCTTCTACCCCGGGAATCAACGTCAGCAGCGCCGGGACTTATTGGGCCCAGGCGACGCAGCTGAATTGCCGTTTTAGTGATAGCCTCAAAGTCACCTTTAATGCCATCCCAACGGTAAATCTTGGCCCAGATACCCTCGTTTGTGATGACAAACCCTTTGTACTACAAGCCAATGGCAGTGGCAATGCTCCATTGTTGTGGTCGGATGGCAGTACGGGCAAATCCTTGTCGGCTACCCTGGCTGGAACCTACTGGGTGCGCGCTTCCAATGGCCGTTGTGCTGACACTGATTCGATGACTTTAAGCCTGCGGGAATGTATCGTGTTTAAAACCTACACCCCCAATGCTTTCTCTCCGGACGGCAATAGTGCCAACGAAACATTTCGGCCTTACCTGAATGAAAACGTACGGGTAACCGCTTATGAACTGCAGGTATTCGACCGTTGGGGTAACCAGGCTTTCCGTTCTACCGACATCAATACCGGCTGGGATGGATTCGTTCGAGGCGGAAAAGCTCCTCAAGGGGTATACATCTATTGGTTCAGAATTGAATATGTGGATGATAAGGGACCAGGCAATGCTCTGGTTCGGGGGGAGGTGACCCTATTGCGCTAGGTTTAAATTCATTGTATGAATGGTGATTATCTCGAAAGCGTCAAAAAACAATTTGCCTATTACAAAATGCTAGGCGACAAAACCATTGCTCAACTCAGTGATGAACAATTGTTTTGGCAGTACAATCCCGAAAGCAACAGCATTGCTACCATCGTCAAACACCTTTGGGGCAACATGCTTTCGCGCTGGACAGATTTTTTACACAGCGATGGGGAAAAAGAATGGCGGGATCGCGATGCCGAATTTGAAAATGACATCGCGTCCCGCGAGGAGTTACTGGAAAAATGGAACGCCGGCTGGCAATGCCTGTTTGACGCGCTAAATCCGCTTGAACCTGCCGACCTGGAGCGAATCATTTACATCCGCAACCAGGGGCATACCGTGATGGAGGCCATCAATCGGCAATTGGCACATTACCCTTACCACGTGGGACAAATGGTGTTCATTGGTAAAATGTGCTGTGATGCAAACTGGAGTTCCCTGTCCATTCCGAGAGGGGATTCACAGGTTTTTAATGCGGATAAGTTTAAGCAGGAAAAACGCAGGGCACATTTTACGGATGAGTTTTTGGAGGGGAAGGAGGAGTGATGAATTTAAGGTAAGTCAAATTGGGTAATTCAGGAACTACCGTAACAGGTGGATCGTTATGCTATTCCCATCAAAAAAATTAACCATGCCATCTACACCCATTGCTTACCACACCTATCAGTCTTTAGCTGAGGCCTATTCCCAGATTGCCCCCGATAAGGAATACAATGCCTACTACGACCGCCCAGCCATGTTGTCCTTGTTGGATAAAGACCTTGCTGGCCAACACATCCTCGATGCAGGTTGTGGACCTGGCATTTACAGCGAAATTTTGCTAAAAAAAGGAGCTGATGTAACGGGAGTCGACATCAGCGAAAACATGATCCAACACGCCCAAACCCGCAATGGGGACCAGGGCCGTTTCATCGTGGGCAACATGGAACAGCCTTTGAGTATGTTTCAAGACCAGCAATTTGATGGTGTATTGAGTGCTTTAGCTATTTCCTACATAAAAGATATTTCCACTCTTTTTGGCGAATTCCAGCGCATTTTAAAACCAGGAGCCTGGTTTTGCTTTTCCACCGAACACCCTTTCTTTTCGTACGGCTACTTCAAACTGGAAAATTATTTTGAAACCCAAGCGGTTTCTTGCCAATGGAAAGGCTTTACCAATGAGCCCATCACCATGCACAGTTATTACCACAGCCTCAGCTGTATTACCGATGCTTTGCTGGACAATGCTTTTGTCATTGAGCGGATTTTGGAGGCAAAACCTGTGATTGAATTTGAGCAAAAGCATCCCCGTGCGTATGCAGAAAGGTTGAAATTTCCTTCGTTTATCCATTTCCGGGCGAGGAAGGCCTGAATCCCAAATAAAGTTCCAATCTTTATCCTGCACAAACCACATCAGCATGCAAACGGATAAAGCAACAAAAGGCGCCTGGTATGCGCTAGGGATTCTTTTTGGCATCAACCTGATGAACTTTTACGATCGGCAGATCATGGGCGCGCTCGGCGAGTTGATCCGCAAGGAATGGGCACTCAACGATGCCCTTTTGGGCACCTTGGGCACGGCCTTCATCCTGATGTATGCCGCAGTGGGCCTGCCACTGGGCCGCTTGGCGGATACCTGGAGCCGACGCAAAATCTTGGCCGGAGGAGTCAGCATTTGGAGTATCCTGACCGCCGTGTCCGGCTTGGCACCCAGTTTTGGCTGGATGTTTGTCACCCGTTTGGGCGTGGGGGTAGGGGAGGCCAGTTGTGCGCCTGCCGCCAATTCGTTGATTGGAGATTTGTTTCCGCCGCGCCGTCGGGCGCTGGCACTGTCCATTTTTATGCTGGGACTGCCCTTGGGGACTTTTTTGTGCTACCGTTTGAGTGGTTTGATCGCTTCGGCTTACACCTGGCGGCATGCTTTTTATTTTGCCTGTATACCTGGGTTGATCTTGGGCTTGCTGGCGCTCAAATTGCCGGAGCCTGTACGTGGTGCGACGGAGGTTAAACCGCTGCAAGTATCCAATAATCAACGCTCGCCTTTTTGGCAAGTACTCGCCATTCCGACCATTTTATGGATCATTGTATCGGGTGCTTTGCACAATTTCAACATGTATGCCATCAACTCTTTTTTGCCTGCCTTCCTGATGCGCACTCATTTGTTGAGTTTGAAAGAAGCGACCAATGTCTCATCTATTGTCCTTGGGGCAGTGGGTATAATCGGTCTTTTGGGCGGCGGCTGGGTTGCCGATCGTTGGAGTCGCCGCCGGAAGGATGCCAAATTGTTGCTTTCTGCGCTTTGTTGTGGGCTGGCAGCACCCTGTATTTTTCTGGCCTTGAATCAGCCTCCTGGTGCCACACTGTTGTTTATGCTGCTGATGGGCACGGGCATCATGCTGATGTTTGTGTATTATTCCGGGGTGTATGCTTCGATCCAGGAGGTGATTCCACCCAATTTGCGGGGCACAGCGATGGCCTTGTATTTTTTCGCAATGTATTTGCTGGGAGCGAGTTTTGGGCCAGTCATCACCGGGCTTTTGAGTGATCATTTTGCGCGACGGGCCATGCAGGCGGCCGGGGCGGTGGAGCTATCGGAGCAGTTCAAAGCGATTGGTTTGCATCACGCGATGTACATCATCCCGACTTTGGGAGTAGCGCTGGCAGTGGT
>JAIXOO010000480.1 GCA_027486765.1 Saprospiraceae bacterium | reverse complement strand
GTTGCCCCTACGGAAATGGCCTCTTGACCAATGCCGGAAAACCATTTGCTCACTTTGCCTTGGCGAAGCAACTTGAGCATCTTATCTTCGATCAGGCGGGGATAAAGCAGTTGGCTGTACAGGCTGAGCAGTAACTCGTCGGAAAAGCCTGCGCGGTTGAAAACCATCTGGTCTACAGCGGCGTCTTGCATGGTAATTTGGTTAGGTACGGGCCAAAAGTACGATAAGTCTGATAAAAAATTGATGTTTATGCTATGGATTGAACGGGTTTTGCCCCAGGATATTTTGACCCTGCAAAGGGTAGTAGAAGAAACGTATTTGCCTTATTTTCGTTACCTCTGGCACGATGAGGGAGCGGCTTATTTGGCTTACATCAACAATGTGGAGGTGTTGGAACAGCATTTGGCCAACCCCAGGCACCATTATTATTTCGCGAGGCTGGAGGATGGTAGCATTGCGGGGTACTTGAAACTCATTTTTGAGGCACCAATCCCTGATACCCCATTTAGCAACGCGGTTTCTTTGGATAAAATTTACTTGACTGAAGCAGCAAAGGGGAAGGGAATTGGAAAGTCCTTGATGGAATTTGCGGACCAACAGGCACAGCTGGCCAAGGTGGAGTATTTGTGGCTGCGGGTAATGGATAGCAATGCGTACAATCTGGATTTTTATGTAAAAAATGGGTATAAGTTGCTTTACAAACGTTGGCTGGAATTAACGAACATTAAAGAGCAGTATCGAGGGATTTTTACAATGATAAAATTCCTCCAGGATTAATCTGGATGTTGTTCAGCTTCTTTCTCCATTTTTCCCTTAAACACCGCCCTAATCCAAACCGGCACCACCAGCGCTCCGGCCATCAAGTACAAATAGTATGAGAACAAGCGCCAGATCGTCGAAATCACCGTGGCGTGGGTATTGCTGTGTACATAATCGGTCAGGAAACCATTAAAAGCTAGTTCGATGATCCCCGCCCCGCCCGGTGTAGGGCTGAACATGACCACAAAAAACATGGTTTGCAGCCGCGCATACAACTCACTTTGAAAACGCAAAGTCAAGGGCAACTCGGGTGTAAAGGCAATAACCAAACAACTGATCAGCAAAAAACGGAAAATCCAGGCCAGCAAGGTTCCAATTACCGCCTGGAGGTGGATGCGCCAGCCTTGCTCTTTTAGTCCTTTGGATGCGGTGACCAAATCTTCGCCAAGCTTAATCGCTCCTTGGTGAAACCGACGTAGCAAGCGGTTATTGGTAGCCCAGCCCAGCAAACGTTTCATCTGCTGGGGCCCCCAGAAAATACCGTAAGCAAAAATGATGGAATACACAATCATGAAGATGTAAAAGCCCAGGGCCAAATAACCCCATTGCCCCAAATCGCCAAAAGTCTGCGCACCGGGGCGTAAAATGTCAAATCCAAAAACGAGAAATAAAATGGGCAAGGTACAGAGCATGAACAAGGCATCCAACACAATCGTATAGGTCACAATGGTCACCGTGCGGGCTACAGAAAGCTTTTCCTGAGACAAAATAAAAAAGGCTACCGCTGAACCTCCCAAGGCCGAGGGGGAAACCGCCGAGCTAAACTCCCAAATAATCACCACCTCGATGCATTTCCACCAGGAAAGTTCCTTATTGGTCAAAGCCCGCAAGCGGAAAGCATAGGACAAATCTCGAATCAAGACCGTCAAAATGCCCATCCCGATCCAAAAATAAACATGCCCCGTCCACTGGATGCGTTTGAACTCTTCCGGGTCAAAATTGCGCCACAACATGTAAAATACTCCGGCAAGGCCGAGTAAGGCGGGGATGATGATGCGGTAGGGCGAAATTGACTTCAATGCCTTGTGCTGATCCTTTTCAGTATCTTTCCAGGCTTCTTCTTGCTTCACTCTGACATGGTTTTGGGGTGCTATTTTTGCTACCCAATTTATTAAGCTCGAAATTCAGTAATTTTTTCCATTTTTGGTAGTGATTAGGAAAATATGGACAAAGAAGAACAACTCAAACGCTGGCGACTGGTACTCGGCCAAAATGCTGACCCCAAAGATAGCATCGGGCTAGGGGAGGAAGAACAGGGTATGGACAAAGTCCTGGACGCCTTGTACGACAGCGAACGTGAGCGTGGACTAGGTAGTTCCTCGCCGAATGTGACGCGTTGGTTGGGGGACATCCGCAAGTATTTTCCCGCTCCGGTGGTGCAATTGATGCAAAAAGACGCCCTGGAGCGTTTGCGTTTGCACCAGATGTTGTTGCAGCCCGAATTGTTGGAAACCCTGCAAGCGGATGTACATTTGGTCAGCACCTTGCTGAGTTTGAAAAAAGTGCTGCCTGCCCAAACCCGCGAAACTGCCCGTGAGGTCATTCGTAAGGTGGTGAAAGAACTGGAAAAAAAACTGCGCCAGCCCTTGCAAAATGCCATCAAAGGTAGTCTCAGTCGGGTGGCTCGCTCTCGCCGTCCCAAACCCAATGCCATCGATTGGCACCGTACCATCCGCGCCAACCTGAAGCACTACCAAGCAGAATACCACAGCATCATCCCCGAAAAACTATGGGGCTATGGCCGCCGTCAACCGAAAATGAAAGACCTCATCCTATTGGTGGACCAAAGTGGCTCCATGGCCGCATCGGTGGTGTACGCCGGGATTGTGGGCTCAATTATGGCATCCATGCCCAGCATCACCACCCGCTTCATCGTGTTCGATACCAGTGTTGTGGACCTCAGTGAAAATTTGCACGATGTAGTGGATTTGCTTTTTGCCACCCAGCTCGGCGGCGGTACGCACATCAGCAAGGCCCTGCGTTATGCCCGTCAGCACATTCGCCAACCGAGGCATACCATCATGGTCCTCATTTCGGATTTGATGGAAGGCGGACCGCAGGATGACCTGCTCCGCCAAGCCGCGGAAATTAAAGCTACGGGGGTTAATTTGATAGCCCTACTGGCTTTGAATGACAAGGGGGCACCGATGTATGACCACCATATTGCTACGCAGTTTACCCAATTGGAGATTCCTACCTTTGCCTGTACGCCGGATGCTTTTCCGGATTTGATGGCGAAAGCGATCAAGGGGGAGCGGTTGCGGGGCGTGCAGTGAGGGGCGACTTGCACTGCAAAGGCAAAAGGTTTATCTTTGATTATTCGTTATCCAAATTTTATTGAGGTTTTGTTGTTGCGTTTGAACGAAAGTCCCGGAGGGACGAAATATGGGTAGAAATGATACCCGAGCTCCGATTCAAAGTCCCTTTAGGGACGAAATGTGGGTTGTTTTAATGCAGAATACCCACATCACGTCCCTAAAGGGACTTTGGAAGAGCTGAGATTGTTGCTAAACTACCCATATTTCGCCCCTACAGGGCTAAAGTAGGATCAAAATTTAATCAATAAATTCGGGATGACGAACGGATTGAACCAATTCGTGCACTTTATTGTACTTTTGAATAGACTTAAAAGTTATTGAACATGATCAAATCCTTGGTTGTCAAGGGCCTCTGGGGTAGATACGATTACGATCTGCAATTCAATGAGGACGTGAATATTTTTACGGGAAGTAATGGAACGGGGAAGACGACATTGTTGAAGATGTTGTGGTATGTGTATAGTGGAAATTATGAGCAGTTAGCTACAGAAATTACTTTTAGATATTTATTGATTGTCAATAATAATAACGCGATTGAGTTTGATCGAAGCTCTGTGGATCATAGTGATGAATTTGGGACTATAACTGAACAAGTATTAAGGATAACCTCAACTGATCTTTTTGGGAATAAATCAATAACCTTCCAAACAACGGATAAAAAAGGGCGTGTTACAGCAAGTTTTGAAAACGAATTGAAAAAATCTAGGGGGGCATCTTATTTTTTTCCAACTTTTAGAAGACTAGAGGGTGGCTTTTCCTTACAAGAAAGTACTGACCTTGTTCATGCATTACGCGATTTCACAGTCAAAATGTCTAAAGACAAGCATAAGTTTATTAGTTCAAGCGATTCAGAAGACATCAAAGCGTTGATCAACAAAATATCTTCTGACATTCGATTCCAACAGGAAGTCATTGATGCTGAATTCATGGACTTTATTAAGAGACAGTTGGGTAAAAATTTGCCAGAATTTGAAAAAGAGTTAAAAACTAACATGCAAAAAAAAGGGCAAGCTGAAGCACAAGCAAAAGAACCAATTGATAACCTCTCTAAATACTTTGACCAATTCTTCTGGGAAAAAAGCGTCAAAATTTCCGAAAACCTCAGATTAGGCCAACACGAAAACGAGATCGAAATCGAAAACCTCTCTGCTGGTGAAAAAAACCTTCTCAGCTTCCTCGTCTACGCCACTTCAATGAAAGAAGGAGTCATGTTCATTGATGAACCCGAACTAAACCTGCACATCGAATGGCAACGAGAACTTGTCGCGACACTACGTGACATTGCGCCAAATGTTCAACTTTTTATGGCTTCTCATTCGCCCGCCATCTACGCAGGCTATGATGATAAAGCACCTTGGCTCAATGACCTCATCCGTCATACTGCTTCTAGCGAACTAGCCCTAGTTGAATAACCCTACCCCAATAGCTGGAAATGAAACTAGAGAAAAAAGGCGAATTCAATCTCGAAGAAGAAATTATACTGTTATTTCGATCATCGAAAATGACGGTCTGCCTGGAAGGTATTGATGACAAAAAAATCTTTCATAACATCCTACGCCATAAAAGCCTTGATTCAAAAATCATTTGTCGATTCTTTGGAGATGGCGGACGGAACATTTTGCTGGCTGTCTATGACCATTACAAGAAACAAACTAAAAAGGCTAGAAACCCTATCCTCTTTTTCGCAGACCAGGACACCTGGGTATTTACAGGTATTCCCGAAAAGTATCAAGAGGTTCATTTTACGAAGGGTTATTCAATTGAGAATGATCTTTTTGAAGACGGTCAAATTTCGATTGATCAACTATTGTTTCCTGCGGAGAAAGCCAGATTGGAAGGTTTGATTGATCAAATTTCAGATTGGTTTGCCAAAGAAATACAACTTATACTTAAGGGTGAGGCTGAAAAAGCCAAAATTGATGTTTCTTTTTTGAATCCAATTATTCTTGCTCCGGAGGCTTCAGAGCTACATGAAACATATAAAGTTTCGCCTTCAACAGACGAAGAAATTGAACTATCCAAACAGATAAAGCAAAATTATCGCCAATTTCTGCGCGGTAAATTTCTCTTTGAACTTTTGCAGCGGATTAATTTAGATCGAGGGCACAAAGAAAACCTGCCTCTTCCCGCAGAATCACACCTATTCAGCACCTGCATCGCCACTGGCCTCAGCAACGATTCCAGCAACTCCTCCCGCATAGCTACCCTCCTCCAAAACACCCTCAATTCCACCCCTCCAATAATTTAGCGTAAATTCGCTACCCACTTTCCAAAATTTAGCGTAAATTCGCCAATTCTTTCGTTTGTGCTGGAATTTCTGGCACAACGAACCATTCTGTGTTTTTTAGCCTCAACCTTAACCAGACCAAATAGCGGGTACCGGGATTGCCAGTACCCGCCATCAAACCAAATGACGATGAACTTTCATTTGTCCGAAGAGCACTTGGCCGTTCAGGCCGCAGCCCGTGATTTTGCCCAAAAAGAATTGAAGCCCGGCGTTATCGAACGCGATTCCAAAATGGAATACCCTTACGAGCAAATCAAAAAGATGGGCGAGTTGGGCTTTTTAGGCATGATGGTTTCGCCAGAATACGGTGGGGGAGGGATGGATTCCTTGTCCTACGTACTCGCTATGGAAGAAATTTCCAAAATAGACAACTCTTGTTCGGTGATCATGTCGGTCAACAATTCCCTGGTTTGCTGGGGCATTGAAACCTTTGGCAGCGCTGAACAAAAAGCCAAATACTTGCCCCGCCTCGCCAGCGGCGAATGGATCGGCTCTTTCTGCCTCTCCGAACCCGAAGCAGGCAGCGATGCCACTCACCAGCGTACCACCGCAGTTGACATGGGCGACCATTACCTGCTCAACGGCACCAAAAACTGGATCACCAACGGCGGCACTTCCAAATTGCACCTGGTGATGGCCCAAACCCACCCGGAAAAAGGCTCCAAAGGCATCAATTGTTTGATCGTAGAAACCGATACGCCCGGCGTAGCCGTCGGGGCCAAAGAAGATAAGCTGGGCATCCGCTCTTCCGATACCCACACCATTATGTATAGCGACGTCAAAGTGCCGAAGGAAAACCGGATTGGCGAAGATGGTTTCGGCTTCAAGTTTGCCATGAAAAGTCTGGCGGGTGGCCGCATCGGCATTGCTGCCCAAGCTCTGGGCATAGCCGGTGGTTCCTACGAACTGGCCTTGGAATACTCCAAACAACGCACCGCCTTTGGCAAACCCATCAACCAACACCAGGCCATTGCTTTCAAACTGGCCGATATGGCCACCGAAATCGAAGCGGCGAAATTAATGGTTTACCGGGCTGCCTGGCTCAAAGACCAAGGCATGGACTACAGCGCCGCCAGCGCCATGGCCAAATTGTATGCTTCGGAAGTGGCCATGCGCCACAGCGTAGAAGCGGTACAGGTACATGGTGGTTATGGTTTTGTCAAGGAATACCATGTGGAGCGCCTGATGCGCGATGCGAAAATTACGCAGATATACGAAGGGACTTCAGAGGTGCAGCGGATTGTGATTTCGCGGGAAGTGACGGGGGGAAAGCCGTATCTACCGGTGTAAAAAGAGGTTCCAGGGTTCCTGAGTTCCAAAGTTCCAAAGTTCCAGGGTTGTGGGTTCCAAGGTTCTGCTATGCGCCTAACCTTGGAACGCTGGAACCCCGAACCCTGGAACTCAGGAACCTTGGAACCTGTATTTATGAATCCTTCAACTTCTCAACGTTGCGGAGGAGGGGATACGAAAACACCACGGCCATAATCACCGCAGCCCCCCAATAAAAAGTGCTACTCACTTCTTTGTCCTCATTCAGCAAAAGCCAGGCCAGCACGATGGCATAAACCGGCTCCAGGTTCATTGCCAGGTTGGAGGTAAAAGCGGAAAGGTGTTTTAAGGCCTTTAAAGACAAAACGTAAGCAAAAGTAGTGCACAACAAGGCCAATATCAACAGGTAAACCCAATCACTCCAGTGCGGCGGCAGCATGACCGGAAACCCTGCACTGCTCAAACCTGAGCCGATTATCACCAATCCCAAGAACAAACAAGCACTGCTCAATTCCACAAAAGTAATGCTCATGGCATCGAGGTTGGCCACTTGTGATTTGTTCAGAATGGCAAACAGCGCAGCCAACAGCGCCGCAATGACGCCCACTACCAAGCCGTCCACCATTGAAAAATCGATGCCATTGACCACCAAAGCCATACCCGGAATGATCAACAAACTCAGGCCAAATTCGAGGGCGTTGAATTTTTTCTTCAAAATTAAGGGCTCCAAAATAGCCGAAAAAAGAGACATTGAACCCATCGCCAGCACCCCAACCGAGGAATTGGACAATTTGATCGCCCCATAAAAAGCCAACCAGTGTAAGCCCACAATGGTGCCGATGCCCACCAAAATCAACAATTGACGGCGAGGCAGGGTCTTGAGGAGCTTGAAGACATTGATCAACAGCATCAAACTCAAAGAAGTGATCAACACCCGCCACCAAACCAGCACGAGGGCGCTCAGTTGAATCATTTTTCCCAAAATGGCGGTAAGGCCAAAAAGTAAAACCGCAAAATGCAGTTGGAGGTACGCTTTTTGTGCTGCTGTCATTGAACTATTCCCTTGCTTAGTGCATTTAGGTAGGCAAGATAAAATCATTTTTACCATTAATCCATACAATCATGCTACAAGTTGGTGATAAGGCCCCGGCCTTTACTTTGTTTTCCAGTGACAAAAAAGAAGTGAAGTTGGAAGACTTTCAGGGACAAAATGTCGTTTTGCTGTTTTTCCCGATGGCATTTACCAGTGTATGTACCACCGAATTGTGCAACATGCGTGACGACATTGCCTTTTACCAAGGACTAAATGCCCAAATTTTAGGCGTTTCTGTAGATTCACCTTTCACTTTGGCTAAATTTAAAGAGGATCAAAACCTGAACTTCCATTTGTTGTCTGATTTCAACAAAGGCGTTTCAACAGCATATGAAGCATTGTATCAGGATTTTGTTTTTGGTATGAAAGGTGTTTCCAAACGCGCCGCTTTTGTAATTGACGGCAATGGAACAATCCAGTACGCTGAAGTGTTGGAAAATGCGGGAGAAATGCCGAATTTTGCCAATGTAAAAGCAGCCTTGGCTGTCCTTAACTAATTGCTTGTGTCAACGGGTTGTTTTAACCAGACCAAATAAAGATAAAAATAACCCGTTGGCGCTTGTGTTTACTCGAAAAACAATGATTACCGCGTACAATCCTGAGGTAGAAGAATTAGAAGAAGTATTGGTAGATGATGAGATTGATGAGCTATTGGGCCATCATTCCCGTTTGATTGTATACAATGATGACCACAATACTTTTGAATGGGTCATCCAGTGTTTTGTAGAAGTATTGGAGTATCCCCATGATCAGGCCGAACAACTGGCCTTAATCATCCATTTTAAAGGAAAAGCAACCGTCAAAACTGCGCCAAAAAAAGAATTGAAGCCCAAAAAAGATGCTTTGATTGATCGAGGGCTCTCTGCGGTCATCGAAGATTAAGTTTTGAAATCTATTTTCGTGCAAACCGTTCAAATCTTGTGGCATGCGCGTTCCTGCGTTTTGTCAAACAAATTTAAAAGCCTATTTTTGCGTTTAAGCAAAAAAAGCTTGGTCTAAATCCCTTAGATTAATGGTTTGCAGAAATTTTATTTTGTCACCTAGCGCAAAAGTATAAATGGAATACCCTACCATCAAGGACGGTAAATACACATACATTGAAACCAAAGGCGGAGAAGAGCCTCTCATCCTGCTACACGGCTTATTCGGAGCCTTGAGCAATTTTGAAGGGATAATTGCCGCCTTCGGCCAGTCTTACAATGTGGTGATCCCCATTTTGCCCATGTTTGAATTGCCCATTCGGGAAGTATCCGTGATGGGGCTAGTGGATCATCTTGCCGATTTTATCGAAGATAGGGGGTACAACAAGGTGCACCTGTTGGGCAATTCCCTGGGTGGTCACATTGCGCTGTTGTATACGCTTGGGCATCAGGATAAAATCGCTTCCTTGATTTTGACAGGTAGCTCCGGTTTGTTCGAAAGTGCGATGGGCAACAGTTTTCCCAAACGTGGTGACTACGAATACATCAAGAAAAAAACCCAGGATACCTTCTACGATCCGACCATTGCCTCCAATGAACTGATCGACGAAGTTTACAGCATCGTCAACGACCGCAACCGTGCCATTCGGGTGATCGCTACTTCCAAATCGGCAGTAAGGCACAACCTGGGCGACAAATTGCACAACATCAAAGTACCGACTTTGCTCATTTGGGGCCGCCAGGATCAGGTTACGCCGGCTTTCGTTGGGGAGAAATTTCACGAGATGATCCCACATTCTCGCCTGCACCTGATCGAATTTTGTGGTCACGCACCCATGATGGAGAAAAAAGAAGAATTCAATCGTCACCTGTCGGCATTTCTCCAAGAGGTGTCCGGTTTGGTGCCGGTAAGCAAATAATTTGGTTGAGAAGGTTGAGGGAGGTTGAGAAGGTTTAGGCTACCGCAGCGACATGGACGAAGTCCTTGTCTAAGTTGCTGCGGTAGCCTAAACCTTCTCAACCTCCCTCAACCTTCTCAACCCTTTATCCCCCACATCGGGTGATTTTGTTTTAAACTATCATCCTTATTTTTCGCGGAAAAAATTGACAATAGCATGAAAAAAATCTTGTGGTTGTTGTGCATCACCTTGATTGTGGGGGCTTGCTCAACTCAAAAACCGGTCACGATTAAAACTGAACCTCCCCAGGAACTCATTGCCGAGGTGGATTTGGATACCCTGGACATTGAATCCATGGTAGACGAGGGTGAAGGAGAAGAAAATGAGGAAGTAGAAACCACTTTATCTCCTTATAGCCCTACGGCCAAGCGGGTAAATGACCTGCTGCATACCAAGATTGACGTACGTTTTGATTGGGCCAAAGAAGAAGTTTATGGCAAAGTTACCTTGCGCCTCAAACCCTTCTTCAATCCAACCTCTACCCTGACGCTGGATGCAAAGGGCATGGAATTCAAAAAAGTACAATTTGCAGGCAAGGAGCAGCAGCTGCAATACAAGTACGAAGACAATCAGCAGATTGTAATCCAATTGGGTCGCTCTTTCAACCGCAGCGAAGAATACAGCATCTACCTCGAATACACCGCCCGTCCCAAAGGTGACGGCGGCAGTGATGCCATCACTTCCAATCAGGGTTTATTCTTCATCAATCCCCGCAATGAAGAATTGGGCAAACCCCAACAAATCTGGACCCAGGGCGAAACCGAGTGGAACTCCCGCTGGTTCCCGACCATCGATCGCCCCAATGAGCGCTGCACCCAGGAGCTGTACGTCACCGTAGAGCAAAAGTTCAAAACCCTTTCCAACGGCATTTTGACTACCTCTACCAACAACGCAGACGGCACCCGCACCGACTACTGGAAAATGGACTTGCCCCACGCGCCCTACCTGTTCATGCTAGCGGTAGGTGATTTTGCAGTGGTAAAAGACAAGTGGCGCAACATCGAAGTAGCCTATTACGTCGAGCCTGAATACGAAGCCGACGCCCGTGATATTTTTGCCCACACGCCAGAGATGTTGGAGTTCTTCTCTAACAAACTGGGTGTGAACTACCCCTGGCCCAAGTTTTCCCAAATCATTGTACGCGACTACGTGTCGGGTGCGATGGAAAACACCACAGCAGTAGTTTTTGGCGACTTCATCCAGAAACACAAGTGGGAACTCATCGACGATTCCAATGATAAAATCGTTGCCCACGAAATGTTCCACCACTGGTTTGGTGACTATGTGACCAGCGAGAGCTGGCCCAACTTGACGATGAACGAAGGTTTTGCCAACTACTCTGAATACCTCTGGTTCGAACACAAATACGGCTCCGATTATGCCGATCATCACCTGCTCAGCGAGCAAGGAGGGTACATCGGTTCGGCAGCAGGCGGCATTCACCCCTTGATTTATTTTGGGGTGAAAGACAAAGACGACATGTTCGATGCGCACAGCTACAACAAAGGTGGGGCCACCTTGCACATGCTGCGGCGTTATTTGGGCGATGAAGTGTTTTTTACTGCGTTGAAAAACTACCTGACGCAAAATGCCTTCAAAGCGGTTGAAGCACACAACCTGCGCCTGGCCATGGAAGAAGTAAGTGGTGAAGACCTCAACTGGTTTTTCAACCAGTGGTATTTCGCCTCGGGTCACCCTAAACTGAATATCGAGTACAGCTACGATGCCGCAGCCAAAGAAGCGGTTGTACAAGTGAGCCAAACCCAGGATGAAAAAGGGGTTCCCGGTGTATTTGTGATCCCTGTGGCCGTAGATGTATACGCCAATGGCCGCAGCATGCGCCACGACGTTCGGGTAGACCAGCGGGAACAAACCTTCCGCTTCCCGTCCAGCTCCAAGCCTGACTTGATCAATTTTGATGCAGATCGGGCCCTTTTGGCCGAAATTGAAGACAACAAGAGCGAAGAAGAACTGGTCTTCCAATTCAAAAACGCACCCAAGTTCATGGACCGCAACGAGGCCATCGAACGCCTGATGAGCCTGGAAAGTGACCAAGTAGTGGGTCTTGTGGGTACAGCGCTCAATGACCGCTTTTACTCCATTCGCTCTATTGCATTGGATAATTTACCCGAAGAAATTAGCCCGGAGCTGATGACCAAACTGCGCGACCTGGCTCAAAACGACAAACACTCCGAGGTTCGCTCCAAGGCTCTATCCGCATTGGCTGACAGTGGCGACCCTCAAACTTTGGCAGTAGCCAAAGCCGCCTTTGAAAAAGAACAGGCATTGAGTGTACGCGCCAGCGCACTGGGCATCATTTATGAGGAAAACGAGGAAGAAGGTTTGGCCTTGGCCGAAAAGCTGAGTGAAACCGCCAAAGGCCCACTCCTGGAAGCGATTGCAGGCATCTACACCGAAAAAGGGGACGTAAAATACCTGCCATTTTTTGAAAAACGTTTGAAAGACGTAGACGGATTCACCGCTATTTCTTTCTTCGAAAGTTACCAGATTTTGGCTTCCGGTGGCGACCAGGCTACGATCGACAAAACCATCGAAACCCTGACAAAATTTGGCACAGGGAGTGATCCGTCGCTATGGCGTAAATTTGGTGCAGTAAAAGCCCTGAATGACCTGCGCAACGATTTTCGGGTGAAAGCGCGTAGCGCTACGGGTACTGAAAAAAACACCTTGGCGAGCAATGCCGATCGCATCGCCAAAATAATTGATGACATCAAAAGCAAAGAAACCAACGCTGAGTTGAAATCCGTTTATGATCAATTGCCGGTGATAAAATAATTTTCAACCAGCTTTTATATTTTTTTGTTGTCTATTTAGCAAGGAACGTGTGGAAATTTGTTTTTCACACGTTCCTTTCGTTATATTGTAGCTTTATTACTTGACTTTAAGTGAGGGATTTATGGCAATGCAAGACAATTACCGACTGTTGATTGAAAAGCTCGACGCTTTCATTCGCAAATACTATGTCAACAAGCTCATCCGTGGCTCGTTGTATAGCGTAGGCACGATCCTGGGCTTATTCCTGATCGCAGCAGTGCTGGAGTACTTTTATTACTTCGATACCACCGGGCGAAAAATCCTGTTTTATTCGTTTTTAGGCATCAGCGGCCTCGCACTCGGCAATTGGGTCATTGATCCTCTCCTGCGCTATTTTCACTTGGGGCGAGTCATCAGCCACGAAAAAGCAGCTTCCATCATTGGTGAACACTTCACCAATGTCAAGGACAAACTGCTCAACATCCTCCAACTGAATCAGCAAGCCAGCCAGGCTGATCACAAAGAATTGATCCTGGCGAGCATCAATCAAAAGTCGGAGGAAATCAAACCCGTTCCCTTCCAGGCCGCCATCAATCTGTCTCAAAACCGCAAGTACCTGCGTTATGCATTGCCTCCCCTCTTGGTACTCCTGGTTTTGTTGTTTGCCGCCCCCTCCGTCATTCGCGATAGCACCCAACGTTTGATTCAAAACGGCAAAGAATTTTTCCGTCCAGCTCCATTTGCGTTCAAGTTGGATGAAAAAAAACTGAGCGTAGTTCAATACGAAGACTACGATCTGAAAATCAAAGTGGACGGCGCAGTATTGCCCAATGACGTGTTCATCGTAGTGGACGACTATGAATACCGCATGAGCAAAACCAGCCCCAACGAATTCAGCTACCGCTTCAATAAGGTCGAAAAAGACGTGCGCTTTACCCTACGGGGTGGTGGCGTCGATTCGCGGAATTACCAGCTTGCGGTACTGAAAAAACCCAACATCCGCGATTTTCAAGTCAAACTCAATTACCCAGACTACATTGGCCGGACCGACGAAGTTTTGCAAAGCATCGGCGATCTGGTGCTGCCCGTAGGTACGCAGGTACAGTGGATTTTTAACACCGAATCAACCGAGGCCATCAAAATGCGTTTTTCGCGCAACAACAAGTCCCAAATGGCCACCCGCCAAGGCGACGACTTGTTTTTGTTTGGCAAAAAAGCGATGTTGGATGAAACCTACAAACTGATCGTTTCCAATACGGCCTTGCCCAAAGGAGACTCGGTGACTTATTCCATGACCATCATCCCGGATCAATATCCCGAAATTCGGGCCCAGGCTTTTGACGACAGCACCAATGCCAACGCCAAATATTTTGCAGGCGAAGCCAGCGACGACTACGGTTTGCGGGTACTCACTTTCAACTACCGCATCCGCAAAGCCAAGAGTGACCCCGGCCAGTTGCAGTCCATCACCATCCAGCGCCCCGAAGGCAAAAGCACCACTTTTGATTACTCCTTCGACGCCATGGAACTGGACCTGAAACCCGGTGATGAGCTGAGCTACTACTTTGAAATTAAAGACAATGACGCCGTCAACGGCAGCAAAGCTGCGCGCACCGGGGTAATGGTCTTCTCCATGCCCACACTGGAGGAAATGGAAAAACGCGCCGAACAAAACGACGACAAGATCAAGAACAACCTGAAAGATGCCATGGCGGAAGCCAAAAAATTGCAGGAAGAAATCCGTCGCTTGCAAGAAAAACTCTTACAGGAAAAAGACATCAACTGGCAGACTCGCAAGCAGTTGGAAAAACTATTGGAGCGCCAAAAAGAACTGGAAAAACAAATCAAGGAAGCCCAAAAAGCTTTTGAAGAGAATAAAAAGAACCAGGAACAGCTAGGCGAAACGCCCGAAGAAACCAAGGAAAAGCAGGAAATGCTGGAACAACTCATGGAATCGCTGGAAGATCCAGAGATGAAGGAGCTCATGGAAAAAATCGAAAAACTCATGCAGGAAATGGAGAAAGACCAGGCCCTGGAAATGATGGAGGAGATGAAAGACCGCAATGAGCAGCGTGAGAATGAGTTGGAACGGATGGAAGAGCTGTTCAAACAACTGGAACTTGAACAGGAAATCAATAAGGCCGCTGACAAGCTGGACGAGATGGCCGAAAAACAGGAAAAACTGAGTGAAAAAACTGAGGATAAAAAAGAATCCAACGAACAACTCGAAAAACAGCAGGAAGAGCTGACCAAAGAGTTGGAAGACCTGGAGAAAAAAATGGAGGACATCGAGAAGAAAAACGAAGAACTCGAAAATCCTCAAAAAATGGATGACCCCAAAGAAGGTATGGAGGACATCAAAGAAGACATGAAGGACAGTGAAAAACAACTGGAACAAAACCAGAACAGCAAGTCCTCCAAGTCACAAAAGAGCGCGGCCCAAAAGATGAAAAATAAGGCCAACAAAATGCGTTCCCAAATGCAGGCGAACCAAATGGAGCAAATGCAGGAGGACATGAAAATGTTGCGCCAATTGCTCGAAAACCTCGTTGGCCTGTCCTTCGACGAGGAAGACTTGATCAATGGCTTAAAAAAAACCGAGATCAATACGCCGCGTTATGTACAGCAGGTGCAGCGCCAGTTCAAAATCAAGGATGACTTCCGCGTAGCCGAAGATACCCTCAATGCCCTGAGCAAAAGAGTATATCAAATCGAGTCTTTTGTGACGGAAAAAGTAGGCGAGATCAAAACCAACATGCGCGAAAGCATCGAACTGCTGGAAGAGCGTGAAAAAGGAATGGCCGCCGACCGCCAGCAGCGCACCATGAAGGGCCTCAACGAC
>JAIXOO010000391.1 GCA_027486765.1 Saprospiraceae bacterium | reverse complement strand
TTCTCATTTGGGGTGCCCAACCGAACGGGCTGAGATCATACCCATTGAACCTGCCAGGTAATTCTGGAGAGGAAAATGAGCACCTTCGACAAACTTGCTTTGCGGCAAGCCCCAGGTGCACGAAGGTATTACACCGTCGAACCCCTCGACTGGTGATTTCCCGCGAATAAATTCACGGGCTAATTCCCCGCGAATGAATTCATGGGCTAACTTCCCATAATCAACTATTATGGGCCAACTTTTTTTCATGAAATCCAATGTTTTGATGCTGGCATTGCTCTGCCTGTTGAGCAGCAGTGCCTGGGCGCAAGTAAGTTTGCGCGGAAAAATTACTGATGCTACTGGCCAGGGTTTGGCCGGGGCCAATGTTTGGTTGGAAGGCCTCAAAAGAGGCACCACCACTGATCGTTTTGGCGGGTTTAGTTTACCCAATCTTACTGCCGGGAGCTATCAACTGGTGATCAGTTATGTAGGCTATCAGGATCTGGTGGAAACCGTGGACTTGAACAGCACTCAGGAAATGACTTTTGTGCTGAGCGAAAAAACCTATTCTATGGATGCGCTGGTGGTCAAAAGTACCCGCTCTGACCGCAAAACACCGATGACTTACAGCAACTTGAATGCCGAACAAATTGGCAAAAACAACCAGGGGCAAGACGTGCCCTTTATCCTGCAATGGACGCCCTCCGCGGTGGTCACTTCCGATGCGGGTACGGGTATTGGCTACACCGGCATCCGCATCCGGGGCACCGACGCGACCCGGATCAACGTGACAATCAATGGTATTCCACTGAATGATTCGGAATCGCAGGGGGTATTTTGGGTCAACATGCCCGATTTTGCCAGTTCCACCAATGACGTGCAAATCCAGCGTGGAGTAGGTACTTCGACCAATGGGGCAGCAGCTTTTGGGGCCAGTATCAACCTCAATACCGCTAAAGTAAACCAGGAAGCTTATGCGGAACTGAATGGCACCGTGGGTTCCTTCAACACCTTGCGCAGCAATGTGCAGTTTGGAACGGGCTTGCTCAAAAGTGGTTTCAGCATTGATGGGCGTTTGTCCAAAATCAGTTCTGATGGCTACATCGACAGAGCGCGTTCTGATCTCAATTCCTATTTTGTATCAGCAGCCTGGACAGGCCAAAAGCAACTCTTGCGCCTGAATGTATTTTCGGGTCACGAAATCACCTACCAGGCCTGGAATGGAGTGCCAGCCAATTTAATCAATGACCGAAAAACCCGCACCTTCAACTCGGCAGGTACCGAAAAACCCGGCGAGCCTTACGACAATGAGGTGGACAATTACCGTCAAACCCATTACCAACTGATTTTTAACCGGGCCATTGCTCCGGCCTGGAACCTGAATTTGGCCTTACACTACACCCGTGGGCTGGGTTTTTATGAGCAGTACAAGGCCGGGGAATCCTTCGCCGACTACAACATTCAAGCGCCCAATGACTCCATCGGATCCACTGATTTGGTGCGCCAGCTTTGGCTCGACAACGACTTTTATGGCGGCGTGTACGCGCTAAGCTACAATAAGGGCAAAGTTGACTTCAGCCTCGGCGGCGGCTACAGCATTTACGATGGGCGGCATTATGGCAAACTGCCTTGGTTGCAATACTCTGGCGATTATGTGCCGGGGGACAAGTACTACCAAAGTACTTCTTTGAAAAAAGACTTCAACGTATATGCCAAACTCAATTACCAGCTGGCCCGCAGCCTGTATGCCTACGCTGACTTGCAAGTGCGTTCGATCAGCTACTCGCTGGAGGGCAACGACCGCCAAAAACGGGACATCAGCCTGGAGGATCAGCTGGGCTTTTTCAACCCCAAATTTGGTTTGAGCTACCTGCCCAACAGCCGTAGTACCTGGTATGGCTCCTTTGCGGTAGCCAATCGCGAGCCCAATCGGGATGATTACCTCAGTGCCTTGCCCAATGCCCCTAAGCCAGAGCGTTTGTATGATACTGAATTGGGCTACAAATATGCGGGCAAAAAAGGCGCACTGGAACTGGCCTTCTTCCACATGTACTACCGTGATCAACTGGCCGTAACCGGGCAGATCAACGACGTGGGGGCACCCATCAAAATCAACATCCCCAAAAGTTACCGCCTGGGGCTTGAACTGAGTGGCGGCTATCAATTGAATCCAATGCTGCGCGTCCAGGGTAATGTAGCCTTCAGCCGCAACAAAATTGTCAGCTTCACCGAATTCCTCGACGACTACGATGCCGATTTCAACTGGCTGGGCCAGCAGCAGTTTGTACGGGAGCAGGCAGATTTGGCACTTTCACCAAATGTAATTGCGGGGGCGGAGTTGGCTTTTTCGCCGTTTCAAAGGGGGACTTGGGCCGAAAAACAAAATTTGACCCTGTCTTTGCTCACCCGCTACGTTGGACAGCAGTTTGTTGACAACTCTGGCGACGCCAGCAATACGCTAAAGGCTTATTCATTTAGCGACTTAAGGGTGGTGTACCAGCACAAGGGGCAATTGTTGCGGCAGTTGGAACTGAGTTTGTGGGTGAATAATTTGTTCGACGCCATGTACTCCTCTAATGCCTGGTCGTATCGGTACATTTATGCCGGGCAAGGGGCCGTGGATCAGGGCTTGTATCCGATGGCGGGAAGGAATGTGATGATTGGGGGGAAGTTGAGGTTTTAGCATAGTTTCGTCCTAAAATCATGTCTTAAAATAGGTTTAAATTGAAATCGGCTCTGTTTCAGTTGTGAAGCGGAGCCGATTTTAGTTTTAAAAACAAAAAATCCTCCCTCCTATCCAACACAAATCCCTCCTAAGCGCGTTTTTTAATCAAGCCTACTAACAAAACGCCATCCTACTATGAGACTACACATACTGGCTATCATTTGCTGTTTTGTTGCTGTTTACTCCCTCCGTGGTCAACAAATCTCCGTTTGTACCAAAGCCAGAACCATTGCCTGTGACATCACTTACCGGGACAGTACCGATTTTGAAACCAGCCTCAGCAGCAATTATCAGTGTAGTGAAGGTGGTTCTTTTTTGGGCAGAGAGCGGGTCTACAAATTCACTTTGCTTCAGCCACGAACCATCTTCATTTCCCTTCAAATTGCTGAGGCTGGAGTCGATCTGGACTTGTTTTTGCTGGGTTCCTGCGTTTTGAGTGCAGATGCCTGTTTGGCGTACAGTACCTCAAATACCCGAAAAGAACAGCTTGTGCAATCCCTGGAAGCCGGCACTTATTACATCGTAGTGGATGCAAAAATGGCCGAGGCTATCGGGAGCTATCGACTCAAATTGACTTGTACAGACAACATCTGTCAACGCTCCATCTCCTCCATCATCTGCGGCGAATTCAGAACCAGAGAAAACCTGGACAACACCCTCAACCTGATCGACGAATACCCCGGCTGCCTGAATAAAGTCTATTCGGGGCGAGAAAAGATTTATCAAATTGATCCCTCCAATTCCAGCATCCAGGTGGGTCTGCATGTAGACACCAGCAGTAAAAAAGAATTTGACTTGTTTCTGGTGCAGGTGGATGAAACCTGTTATGAGGTGACTTGCCTGGCGCAAGCCACTGCTTCGGCGATCAAGGGCAGTAAATATTTATTCAGCAACCAGCTTGGAGGCGGCACCTATTACCTGATTGTTGACTCTCAAGATTTTTATACTTCTGGAGAGTTTTCCATTGATGTTTCCTGCGGGGACTTGCCCTGTAATGGCTTGTCTGCATTGAATTGCCAGGCGCCGCAGGTTGGAACCACCAGCATTGCGGCCAAAGATCGCAGCAAAGTGAGTCTGTACCGGGTTAGGCAAGAAAATGCCCCGGAAAAATTTTACCCCGGACACGCGGGGCCGGAGAAAATCTATTCATTTGAAGTGTTTGAACCCCAAAATGTCACGTTAAAAGTGAGTCAGCCGGATGAACTCAGGCCAAAAGACCTGAGCCTTTTTGTGCTTAAAAGTTGTGATAAACTAGATGCCGTTGGCGCAAGCGCAACCCGAGGCAGTGGCACCGAAACGCTCACCGTTTTTCTCAATCCCGGCACTTATTATGCTGTGGTGGATCAGTTTTTAGGTGTCGATGCCTATAAATTTTCGCTGGACATTCAATTTACCCAGGCTTGTACCAATATTTGTGATTACGGTGGAGCTTTTATCTCCAGAGGCACTACTTTTTCCAATGAACTATCGCGTTCAGAAGTTGCGCCCATTTTGCTGTATGAGGATCAATGTGTGAAAGACGCGTTTGGCAATTTTTCAGCGGGAGGAAAAAGATTGTATGCCGATGTTTTTTTGTTCAACAACGAAGCAGCACAAAGCCCCATTGTATTGACACTGAACGCGAGCAATGGCACTCAAACCATTCGTGGGTTTATCCTGCGCTGTGACTCTACGGCCAAAACAAGTTGCTTGGGCTACACCCAAAATGGCAGCCTGGATTTAGGCCCAAGTGCCGCAGGTTTTTATTACGTCGTCATTCTGGATACCCAAAACACCCCTTATACCTTTAGCATCACGCCCAAGGGCATTTGCGAGTCCAACCCCGAGTCCATTCCCCTGAATACGAGCATTACTCGTACCGTCAGTGGAAAGAACAACGATTTCAGCATCGGCAGTAGTGGTTTCAATGGGTACAACTGTTACAATGGTGCACGTACCTACCAGGGCGAGGATGTAACATTCCAATTCACGGTATCTTCCAATGTTTTAGCCAACATATCCCTGAGTTCCAATGCGGCGATGGGGCTATTCCTCTATGGTTATACTTGTGGCAAAGGCTGCCTCGATTACACCCAAACCTCACTAGATGGAGGAAATGGAGAAATTAAAGATTTCCCGCTCAGCCCTGGAACGTATTATTTGATTGTGGACAAAAACGACCTTACTGCCGAAAATGGGGAATTCAGCATCCGCATCAATACCCGTCCGGCCATCGCTCCGCCCTTTTTCCTGGCTTACGATCCGCTCAACTCCAATTGTGTGCAAAGCAAAAGGAAAGGGCATAGTTTGGAAATCAATAAAAAAGCCGCCGCCAATCAATTGACTGCAAGTGACAAGTTGTACATTTTTCCCGAACAATTGAGTCCCCAAGCTAGAGCCGTTGAGAAGTATTGGGATCCCAATGCCAGTGGGGAAACCATCAAAATGGAAGAGCTCAGAATGGACTCCCTGGGCGATGCCCAAAAATGTGGCTTTAGAGACCGCGATTCCCTCTATATCCTCCTTGAAACCAATGACAAAGACCAACAATACGTCCAGGAAATGCTCCCGGAATATGCCGCGCCTTTATCCAGCAACGCGATAACGGCCAAAGGCTTATACAAACCCGGAGGGGTCAGTTTGATCCAGGCCTTTCGCTTTGTTCGGCCCCGGCATTTTGCCCTCAGCACCACTCAGCTCATCGTCAATCCCAATGAAAATGTCACCCAATCGATCACATTGAAAACCAATGTTCGATTCAGGGTCAGAGTGGAACCTGCGGTAGATTACATCAAAATTATTGACTACCAGAGCATCTACCCAGCCGAAGCAACTGAGCTCAATCTATCCATCGCCAAAAACAGCAGAGGAAAGCCCCGCGAAGCGGTGAAATTGATTTTCAGCTCCGCTGACAGTCCAGTATACCGTGCCGAAGTGCTCCTCCAAGAGAAACAATGTATTCCATTTGTAGCGAGCATTGTGGCCAGTGAATCTACCACGCTGTGCCCCGGTAGCTCCGTTACGCTGAGTGCCAGCGTCAACAACGGGAGTTTATCCGACTACATTTATTCCTGGAGCAATGGGTCAACGGCGGCTTCCATTGAGTTGAAAGATTTAAAAACGGGGTCAAGCGAGTATGTGCTTAGCATTACCCCAAAAAATGAAAACCTCTGCGAAGTAAAACCATTGACCCAAACGATCACGGTATTGGCGCGGCCCAATGCACCTGTTGCGGTCAAATCAGAAGTGGGCGTTTGTACTGGTCAATTGGCCCCACTCCTATCGGTGGCCCCTCAGGCAGGGGTAAGCACCAATTGGTACAACAGCGCCAATGAACTATTGCCTGCGGTGGATGCCATCCGATTTCTGCCCAGAGTGAGTCAGCCGGGGGTATATACCTACTATGTGGAGGCGCAAAGCAGCGCGGGTTGTGTCAGCGAAAGTCGTACGCCCATTACCCTGAGCGTCTATCCGGCATTTACCCTGGCCGCTGATCCGGTAGAAAAAAATGTTTCTTGCAAGGGCGGAAGTGATGGCATTTTAAACATCCGCATCAAGGAAGTGGGGTACAACAACCTTACTTATCGCTGGTCAGACAATGGAACGGGCAGCCGCAGAACCGACCTGAAGGCGGGGTCTTACAAGGTTACCCTGAATTCAGAATCAGGCTGCGCGCAGGAATTTTCCGCTACACTCACCGAACCCGATTCGATTAAAATTGCCATAAAAAGCATCAAAGCGGATACCAGTTCAAAAAACAGTGGCGGCATTGAGGTTCTGGTAAATGGGGGCACTCCGCCTTACGGTTACAAATGGATGCGAGAGGGGCAATCGTTCAGCAGCACCCAAAATCTGGTCAAGGCCAGTGCGGGCAATTACCAATTGGAGGTGAGGGATCAAAACCAATGTGTGCGGCTCAGTCCGATCATTACTGTTCCGAGGGTTGTATTGAGCTCAAGTAAGGAACACCCATGGGCGGCGCGGATTAGCGTTTCTCCAAACCCGACGGATGGGCTGATAAATATTGGTTTTGATTTGCCGGAAAGGATGGAGGTATTCCCTGAAATCCTTAATGCGTATGGAGCAGTTATTCAAAAATTGCCAGCTCAGCAAATGTTGAAGGGTAACATCCAAACAGCGCTCCAAGGAGTAGGGGCTGGAATTTATTTTGTGAAAATTGGATTTGAAGGGGGGATGGTGGTGAAGCGGGTGTTTGTGGTGCGTTAATGTGCGGGTCAGGTTGAAAATTTATCTTGTCTTGTCTTGTCAAAAAAACATACAATGTAATTTTATTGAAAAGATAATTGATCACAAAATTTTAAAAATCAATATTTTATTAGTAAAATTTAGCTAAAACCCCCGAATCTCCCCCCTCCTTTCTCCTCGCAAAATGACACCTTCCCCCTGCCCTTTTCGCCCTTACTTTGTCCTAAGAACAAACAGAAAAGGAAGACGATCCTTCCATGTAAGTTCCTACTTAATTACTTGTAGCCATAATCCGAAGTGTAGCCTCCGGGCTGCACTTTTCACCAAGCTTATTTAACATGCACGATGATAGTACGCCTTATTTTATCTGATTTTGTTCACAATATGGCACTGTGACGATAGTGTTGTATTATTCACAAAGGGATCCAGATGTAGCGGTTTTTATTGATTTTGTTGCCGCTACAGATGGATCCCTTTTTTATTCGTGTACGCTTTTGCGCTCCAAAAACTCATTTGGATTTCTCCTACCAATTTCCTACCTTTGCGCCGCTTTCGCCCTAAAATCAACCTTAGGACAAGCTACATTGTTGAACAGGTATACCGTTTAAGCCCAAACGATGAGAAAAATTGAGTTGGATATAGTTGCCCTTTCCCATAGTGTTACGCAGTCACACAACTATGCGGTAGTACTGGGAGAGAAGAAAGGTGCCCGTCGTTTACCAATTGTCATTGGCAGTTTCGAGGCGCAAGCCATCGCGGTGGCCATGGAAAGAATGACGCCCAACCGTCCGCTCACCCACGACCTGTTCAAAAATGCACTGGAGACTTTCAACATCAACCTCAAGGAGATCATCATCAACAACCTGCTCGATGGCATCTTTTACGCCCGCCTGGTGTGTGAGCGCGACGGTGATGTAACCGAGGTCGACTCTCGTACCTCCGATGCACTGGCGATGGCCGTACGTTTCAACTGCCCGATTTACACCTACGAGTTCATTTTGGATGCGGCAGGTGTCGTACTAGAAGATACCGAAGGAGCGGATGAAGATGAAGAGCTATTTGCTGCGGCACCTTCCACGGGGATGTCTGATAACCCACTTGCCTCCTACTCTACCGAGGCCCTGACCCGCATGTTGGACGAGGTATTGGATGAGGAAAATTATGAAAAGGCCGCGCAGATTAGGGATGAGATTGAGCGGCGGAAGTCGAGTTGATTTTGATGGGAATCCATTGCAATTGACCTATAAGTTATCAACGAAAAAAGCCAGGCTGAACGTTCAGCCTGGCTTTTTTCGTTGTGGTATTCCCGGATCAACGATGATTGGTCAATCCAGGAATACCAGGAGAATAGTTAAATTGCTTACAACGGATTCTGTACCGCTGCTTTATTGGAATCCAATTCCCGACGTGGAAGCAGGAACTGCCACTGTACATCGCCAGCAGGCACTTCATACAGAATCGCAACTGCGGCGAGGTGACCAATACCATTTCTGTTCAATGGCAGGTTCAGACGCTTCAAATCCAACCAGCGGTGGCCTTCGCCCCATAGTTCAATGCGACGGTTGAACATGATTTCGTCGATCAGCTCAGCACCAGTTTTGGTAGAAAGCACATAGGATGGATCGCGCTTGCTCACCATATCAAACAATGCTTTTGCCGCGCCCGCATCATCTCCGCTACGTGCTTTGGCTTCCGCCTCGATGAGGAACATCTCACCTGAACGCATGAAGGGTACATCACCCATCACACTGGTACTTGGCGTACCGGGCAGACGGAATTTTTGCGTCATGTATGGAACTCTAATGCCCCCAGGAGGTACGATAGAGTTGGTAGTGGTAGGAGCTTTTACCCACATTTTAGAGCGTACGTCCGTAGCCGGAATCAGATCATAAATTAACTTGTTGATCGTCTTTGGCGTCGCACGAATGTTGGTAGAGTTGTAGTTTGAAGAGATGTAAGAGTGGTAACCACCAAAAAACTCGGATTGGTCTTCCAGGTGGTCAAAACCCCACATCCATTCTGGGTTGGAAACATCCGCAAAACCCTCCTGGTATTGTGCGACAGACATCAAGGCAAAGCCCTGGCGTGCTTCAGCAGCATAAGTAGCGGCAGTGGCCCAGCTCTGCTGTGCCAAGGCTACGCGGGCCTGTACACCACGTACAACGTTTTTGTTGAAGTGTGATTTGGCCGCACGAGCGGTGGTCAACAGTGCATAAGCATCCGCCAAGTCCTTGTTGATTTGGGTGTATACTTCTTCTACGGTTGAACGAGGAAGCCCTTCCTGGGTTGGCTCCAATACCAATGGAACGCCCAATGTGCTATTTGGTTTGGCAGTCGCATCGTAACGTTTGCCATAGTATTGAATCAAATGGAAATAAGAAAACCCACGAATCGCGAGCGCCTCGCCTTTGATCTGATCACGTTCAGCAGGTGTCCCCACGGCAGCGTCGATATTGGCAAGTGCTACGTTGGCGTTGCCGATCAGGCGGTAGTACATTTCGTAAGGAAAAATCGCCATGGTTCCGGTCTCACTGCGGTGTGACAACCAACGTTGCTCTGCAAAGTGCCAGTTGTTTGAAGCATTAGGGAATACCAAATCTTCGCCCATTACGTCATTGATGATCATGAGCGCAGGGTAACCGGAATGCCCCTGAGAGCCCTGGTAACGCACCATCATGGCGCGGTAGATGCCATTGATGGCAGCCTTAGCGTTTTTAGTCGTAGCATAAGCTGAGCCCGCGTCAACACTACCCGTAGGTTTTGTGTCCAAATAATCCTCCTTGCAGGAATTCAAAGCGATGCTCAGGAACAATGCAAATATGAAGAGAAATTTATAGTTTTTCATATGTACTTGTTTTAGAAAGTTAAGTTAATACCGCCTACAAAGTTGCGGTAGAAAGAATAGGTGTTGCCCGTAACCCCATCAAAGCTATCCAAACCATTCATACCTTTGCGCTTGTTCCACAAGGCCAGGTTTTCTGCGCTTGCAAAAATTTGCGCGCCCTGAATTTTCACCTTTTTGGCAAGGCTGGAAGGAATTGAGTAGGTCAGGGAAATGTTCCGCAAGTTCAGAGAAGTAGCATCGGTCAACCAACGATCTGATCCGCCGTCAAAATCAACCGAACGCCCCAAATCCGCACGTGGTACATCGGTGATGTCACCAGGCTTCTGCCAGCGGTTCAACACGTCTACGTGCTTGGAAGCACCATACCCTGATGAAGACATCAAACCCGCATAAGAAGCGTCATAAATCAAACCACCAATCTGGTAGATGAACAATACCGACAAAGAAAAGCCTTTGTACTCGATGGTGTTGGTCAAACCTCCGGTGAAATCAGGAATCGCCGAACCATTGTAACGGAAACGAGCATTGTTGATGCTAGTCGTAAGGGTATCTCCAGTTTCGGTGATGCGTGAGTTGGTGGCGACAAAGTTAATGGCCCGGTACTCAGCATTACCATTGGCAGGGTTTACACCCGCCCATTCGCGCAACCAGAAATCATAAATGGATGTGCCTTCTTTCAATTTTTTGGTACCTGAAATGATTTCTTTGGTGCTTTCAGGCATCCGGGTAATTTGGTTCTTGTAAGTGGTAGAGTTGAAACGAATCTCCCAGCTAAAGTCTCTTGTCTGAACTGGAATAAGGTTGAGTTCCAATTCGTACCCACGGTTGTACATGGCACCGATGTTGCGGGTCTGAGAACCAGTACCGCTAGAAAGAGGTAGCGGAACGGCGAACAACAAATCATCCGATTCGCGGTTGAAATACTCTACTGTACCTGAAATACGGTTTTTGAAAAAACCAAACTCCAGTGCAACATCCGTTTGGTTGTTCGATTCCCAAGACAATACACGGTTGCCTAAGCTACCCTGCAGGATACCTGCCTCAGTGGCATTGTTCCAGCCCAGGTTGTACAAGGGCTGCCAGGCGTAGAAGCTAATGCCACCATTGTTACCAGTTTGACCATAAGAACCACGCAGCTTGAGTTGACTGATGAAGTTTACGCCCTTCATGAAGTCCTCATTGTGAATCTGCCAAGCCGCACTGGCACCAAAGAAGGTTCCCCAGCGTACCTCTTTTTCAAATTTACTACTCGCATCTCTACGCCCAGAAAGGGTGAAGAAGTATTTGTTCTTAAAGTCGTAGTTAATGCGGGCAAAGTATCCTTCCTGGCGGTTGAGATCAGCTTCTGATGAGAGGTCGGTCGTGGTTGTAAAGTTAACCAATTCAATGTTTCCATCCAGAATTTGCTGTGATCTGGACCCCGTTAAGAAGTTGGTGCTGTAGTCATAATTTTCATGACCCACCAAAACATCGATGCTGTGTACTCCAATCGTTTTTTTGTAAGTCAGCTGCTCATTCAAGTTGAGGGTCAATTGGTTGGTAAATCCAATGGTTGCGCGCCCAGCTGGAGCACCGTCGCCAATGATTGGGTTACCGTAGGTATTGCTGTTGGTGTTGGTGTAATCGGCACCAAAATTAACCTTGAATTTGAAATCCTTCAAGAAAGAAATTTCAGCATTGGTACGTCCACTGAAAAAATTGCGGCGGAAGAAGTTCTCATTCAACTCCGTTTCAGCAGGAGCATGGCGGCCACCATATTGAGGGCGGCTGGGCAAACCCAATGCGGTCAAGTTCCCAAAATCGTACTGGCGCTCGCCATTGGCATTCAGCAGGTACTGCCCTGGATTTTTCGGGTCGTAAGCATACACCGGATAAATCGGTCCCATCCCTCTGGAAAAGAAGAAGGGGTTCACGAACGAGGTATTCCCGCCCGCATCATCCTGATTGGAAGTGGTATTGTTATAGGCTATATTCACCCCAAATGAAAACCAGGACTTCAAACGGTTGTTGTATTGCAAACGTGCATTGTAGCGCTTATAATCCGAACGAATCAAAAAGCCTTTGTCGTCCAAGTAGCCAAAAGAAGCGTAATAATTAGAAGTTGCATCCCCACCACTGAGGTTGACGTTCAATTCATTACGCGAACCTTCCCGGATGATTGGGGTTTCCCAGTTCAGGTCTTCTTCTTTGAAGATCAGTTGTGCGCTAGGGTTCAATACCCCGGCAGTGCTCACCAGATCAGCGGCAGCTACATTGTAGGCATTGTAACCCAACAATCCAACGATTTTTGCTGAGGCATCGGCACTGGCGGCTTCCATGGTAAGTGGACTTGCAGTGCGTGACATCAAACTGTTGCGGTAAGACTCCCACATGTAGGGGTAGTACTGTGCAGCATTCAATCGGTCGTATTCTGGCAAACCACGCTCTGAAGTACCACGAGTATACTTCACATTGATTTGGCTTTTTCCAGGAGTACCCTTTTTAGTTGTAATCATCACCACCCCGTTGGCAGCTCTGGAGCCGTACAAAGACGTAGAGGCTGCATCCTTCAGGATGGAAATGTTTTCGATGTCATCTGGGTTGATGTTGGCAACTGCACCATCATAAGGGATACCATCTACTACGTATAAAGGTGCGTTGGATGCAGAAATTGATCCAAAACCTCTAATGCGAATAGCAGGCGTAGAACCGGGCTGACCACCACCAACGGTAGCTTGTATCCCCGAACCAGCACCAGCGATAGCCTGACCAATGTTCGTAATTGGGCGTTTGGCAATTTGTTCAGCACCTACCGTAGCCGCTGAACCCGTAAATTTTTCACGGGTAGATTCACCAAAAGCAGTTACGATGACTTCGCCCAACAGCGCGATGGATTCTTCCATTTGAAGGTCAACCGTTGTACGACCATTCAGCGCAACCTCTTGCGAAGTGAAGCCCGTGTAACTCAGCGAAAGGACATCTTTGGATGGATCGGCTTGCAATTCAAACTTTCCATCGACATCAGTAGTGGTACCTACGGTGGTCCCTTTGATTACGACGGTGGCCCCAATGAGTGGCTCACCACCTTTAGTCGAGGTAATTACCCCTCGAACTGTGGTCTGCGCCCCTAGGCAAAGCCCTACGAGCAACAGCATTCCTGTGAGTGTAAAATGCAAAAGCTTCATAAATGATTTATTTGGTTGATAAAATAACAGTCGCAGATGAAGTCCGTGCTACAACAGACCATTTTAGGTTTTGGGACAATACAGGCGTACAGATTTTTTACCGTTTTTATGACTTGGGGCGGTCTGATGGCAGAGTAGGTTGGACTTGATTTTAGTCGGCTTTAAAAATGCGTCACAAATATGCAATGTAAGTACTGTATATCATAGTTTTGCTATCTTTTTTTCACGGTTTACCTGATTTGCGACATTACAAAAGTGGAAATAGTAGTATTAATTCATTGTAACATTTCATAGTCAGAAAGTGGTAAGACCAGAAACGGAGCATCTGATCCATCTGCCGAAACAATCTGCTGCCAATTTGCATAACTCACACAACTCAGGCTTAAGCCCCCATTGAGTTTGCCTTGAAAAAAGTGCATGGCATAGCAGGCATTTGTAACATGAATAAATACAAACATAGGTCTACTCAGGTCAAGTCCATCTCTGGCTAGCATATTTTTCATTCCCGGTAGCTCTTGCTCGGAATAATGCTCTTCCCATCGAAATACTGTGGTTTCAAAGGCTTTAAAATTTAGAGCATTGGTCAAAACATGCAACAGCACGCTAAATCCAGCTTCCTCTTCATCGGTATCAGAAAATTTGAACTGCTCTAACAGGTCCCTATCGCATACTCTGGAGAATAAAAGCCGGTAGTTTTCAAAACGAAGACCCAAAAAACCGTTCATCCGGCGTCCATTCTTTCTAATCAAGGGTACATAGTATAGCCAGGAACCCGATTCACCAGAAGACAATAAACAGCCTTTGTCCCATACTGGAAAACCAAAAGTATGCGCCACTGTATCAATGTAAGCATCAGGAAGTTTTTGACGGGTAAGTCGGATGATTTTTTTAATGGTATCTTGCTGAGCCTTGGTAAAGATCAGGCCTGGTTTTACAAATTTATTCGCCGTCATTGTTTGTTTTGAATAAACTTGCACTATACTGGGATTCAAATGACTGAGCGCAGAATAGTCAAAAAACAAGGCCCTGTCATCTGATGGAAAATCAAGTACTGCATCTCTTTGCTGACAAGCAAGCAAGCTGATGGAAACCACAATAAGGATACCAATCTCTTTTAGGATGTTTTGGGTGTAATTCACTAGCTATTTAATTGTTCTTCAAATAAAAAGGCAGCACCAAAAACACCCAACAAAACGCCGTCAACGTCCAACTTTGTGCCCTTTGTGCTGCCTCTGTGTACTCTGTGAAAATAGGTCGCTTTAGCAACTCCTATCCCCCAAAATCATCATATGCAATATTCTCAGTCGGAACGCCCAAGTCCCCCAGCATCTTTTCCACTGCCGAAAGCATCATGGGTGGGCCGCAGATGTAGTATTCAATCTCTTCGGGTTCGGGGTGATTCTTCAGGTAGTTTTCGAACAATACCTGGTGAATGAAGCCCTTGTACCCCGTCCAGTTCTCATCAGGAAGTGGCTCTGACAAGGCGATATTGAACTTGAAATTGTCAAACTCCTTCTCAATTGCCTCAAAATCATCCTGGTAAAACAACTCCTTCCCTGAACGGCCACCATACCAGAACGACACTTTCCGATCCCGCATTTTTTCGGTGTGGAACATATGGAAAATGTGCGAACGCAGCGGTGCCATACCCGCGCCACCACCGATGTACACCATTTCTTTTTTGGTCGGTTTGATGTGGAATTCACCGTAAGGGCCCGACACCATCACTTTATCCCCTGGTTTACGGGTGAAGATGTAGGATGAACAAACCCCTGGATTCACCTTCATCCAATTGTTGGCTGCTCGATCCCAGGGGGGCGTAGCGATGCGGATGTTCAGCATAATGATATTGCCCTCTGCCGGGTGATTGGCCATCGAATACGCCCGGAATTGCTCCTCGGGGTTCTTCATTTTTAAGTCCCACAATTTGAACTTGTCCCAATCCGGCTGATAACAATCCGGGGCACGGTCGGTCAGGCGTGGGTGCGCCGTGATTTCCATGTCCTTGAAGTCACACTCTATCTGAGGCACGTCGATTTGGATGTAACCACCCGATTCGAACTCCAGGTGTTCCCCCTCGGGCAATTTTACCACAAACTCCTTGATAAAAGTGGCCACATTGTAGTTGGAAACCACTTCACATTCCCATTTTTTGATGCCAAAAACCTCCTCAGGTACCCGGATTTTCATGTCCTGGCGCACTTTCACCTGGCAGGCCAAACGTTTGTGTTCCGCTACATCCCGCCGCGAAAGGTGGTTGAGTTCAGTTGACAAAACGTCGCCGCCGCCATCATCTACCCAACATTTGCACATGGCACAAGTCCCCCCACCGCCACATGCCGAAGGCAAAAAGAGGTTTTGGTTCGACAAAGTAGACAACAAGGAGGAGCCCGGTGAAACCAAAACCGGGTTTTCGTCATCGCCATTGATAATGATTTTCACATTCCCTTGCGGCACCAACTTCATTTGAGCATAAATCAGCCCAAAAGTCAGCAACATGATCACGGCAGTAAACGCAATGGCGCCGTAAACGATCGGTAGTATGTTGAAAAGTAGGATCATATCTTAAAAGTTTAAGGGTTCCAAGGTTCCTGAGTTCCAAGGTTCCAGGGCTCGGCTGCCGAACCCTGGAACCTTGGAACCCTGGAACTTTGGAACTTTACTTTGTTATTGCATGTAGGTTGCCGGGTTAATCCCCATCAGCGCCATAAAAGCCATCCCCATTAAACCAGTCAGGATGAACGCAATCCCCAGGCCCCGCAGCGGTGCAGGAACGTTGGAATAACGGATTTTTTCCCGAATGGCTGCCATGGCTACAATCGCCAGTGCCCAACCAACACCTGAGCCAATACCATAAACTGTCGACTCAGCGAAATTGTAAGAACGCGCCACCATAAACAGCGCTGCGCCTAAAATGGCACAGTTCACCGTGATGAGTGGTAAAAAGATCCCCAAGGCATTGTACAAGGAAGGTGAATATTTCTCCACCGCCATTTCCACCAATTGCACCGAGGCTGCAATGCTGGCAATGAACAGAATAAAGCGCAAAAAGGTCAGGTCGGTTTTAAAAATCCCGTTGGGCCCCAGGATCAATTCACTGATGACCCAGTTGATGGGCACGGTCAGCGCCAGTACAAAGATCACCGCAATACCCAAACCAATGGCAGTTTTTACCGACTTGGAAACCGCCAAAAAGGAACACATCCCAATGAAATAGGCCAAAACCATATTTTCAATAAAGGCGGACTTGATAAAGACATTCAATAAATTGTCCATTTTAAAAGGTTTAGGAGGTTTAGGAGGTTTAGGAAGGTTTAGGCTGCCGCGAGCGACATTGTCAATATCGCTCGCGGCAGCCTAAACCTTCTCAACCTCCTCAACTTCTCAACATTTAAAAATCAGGATACATCAACCAGTTTTGGATTGCGCGCACGCTGAATCCAGATAATGATGCCCACCAAAAAGATCGCTGAGGCGGGCAGCACCATCAAGCCATTCGGCTGGTACCAGCTCAGCCACCAGTGTTTCGTGGTATTGAGTAAAAATTCGTCCGTTGCGCCCAGGATTTTATAGCCCAGAATGGCACCACGGCCAAAAAACTCCCGGATCACGGAAATGACAATCAAGATGATGCCATAACCCGCACCATTGCCCAGGCCGTCCAGGAAGGAACGCCAAGGTGGATTTGCCATGGCATAGGCTTCCAAACGCCCCATCACGATGCAGTTGGTGATGATCAGGCCGATGAAAACCGACAGTTGCTTCCATACTGGGTAGCTGTAAGCTTTGAGCACTTGCTCCACCACCGTTACCAAAAACGCGATGACCACCAATTGGACGATCATGCGAATTTGTTTGGGAATGCCATTGCGCATCAGTGAAATAACGAGGTTGGAAAAGCCCGTTACCAAAGTTACAGATACGGCCATGATCAATGCAGGTTTGACCATGGTGGTGACCGCCAATGCCGAACAAACGCCCAGGATTTGTACGGTTACCGGGTTGTCATCGTTGAGCGGGTCGGTAATTAGCTTGCGCTCCTTGGGCCCAAACCATTCCAGCTCTTCTTTTTCTTTGACCTCTTTGGTCATTGTCTCAGCCATAGGTCTTTATTTTTTTTGCGCTTGCAAATAAGGGAGATATACTTCCAGCCCGCGTACCATCATTTCGGATACGCCTGTAGAGGTAATGGTTGCACCCGAAATACCATCCACTTCGTGTAAGGGATCTTTGACACCACCTTTTACCACTTTGACCGAAACGTAATCTCCTTGATCATTCAGTAGCTGTTTTCCTTCAAACTGTTTCGGGAAATTGGGATTGTCCTTGATTTCTGCACCCAAACCCGGTGTCTCGCCCACGTGTCCGAACGAGGTACCAACGATGGTGTTCAAATCGTCTTTGATGGCTACGTAAGCCCAGATTTTGTCCCAAAGTCCATTCCCACGTACCGAAGTCAGGTAGATTTTCCCCTTGTCGCCATTAAATATGAACAAAGGGTATTGACGCTCAGCTTCCGGCTTTTTTTCTTCGGCAGCCATATCCACCGACTCCGCAGTAACTCCTTGTAAGGCTTCTCCTTTGGCATTGATCACCACTTGTTCCACTTTTGAATCAAACAAGCTCAATACCTCATCATCGTTCATGTCCACGAGTTTTTTAGGCAGTTGCCCTTCAATTGCACCCAGGATATCGCGTTTTTTATAGATTGCCTCAGCCTTATCGTGAAAAGGTTTTAACCCCGTAACGGCAAAAGCGAGTACCACCGACACGACCAGAGTCATGATCAGGGTGTAGATGGTGACGTAACGGTTACTGTACATGCTTCATTCGTTTATTGATGTTGGACTGCAATACAAAGTGATCAATCAGCGGTGCAAATACGTTGAGCAATAGGATGGCCAACATCCAGCCCTCGGGATACGCCGGGTTCATCACCCTCACGATCAAGCCAATGACGCCGATCAAAAAACCGTAAATCCACTTGCCTCGATTGGTCGAAGCCGCAGTGACCGGGTCGGTAGCCATAAAAGCCATGGCGAACAAAAAGCTACCCATCGAGAAATGGTAATACCAGGGAATCTCCATATAGGCATTGTAGCCCCACATGTTGAAAATCAAGGCCATAAACACCATGCCCAAACACATAGATACCATGATGCGCCAACTGGCAATGCCGGTGCCAATCAACATCAAAGCACCGATGATGATGAAGGGTTTGCTGGTTTCACCAATCGACCCGGGGATCAAGCCCCAGAACATTTGCCCAGGCGTATAATGCTCCATCACCGCAGCCCAGCCGCCTTTGGCAGCCAAAGCCATCGGAGTTGCTCCTGAGTAACCATCTATAACGGCAGCACCTTGACTAAAGGTATCCCAACCAAAGGATTCAAAAATGGGATTGAGCACCTGAAGATGAATCCAGCCATAATCGGCCATGCCGCCAGGGCCGGCCTTGGTCAGGCCAGCGACCCATACTTCGTCGCCAGAAATCGTGGCAGGGTAAGCAAAAAACACAAATACCCGCGCCAGCAAGGCGATATTGACCACGTTCATTCCGGTTCCACCAAAGGCTTCTTTGCCGATGATGACCGCAAATACGATGGAAAAAGCCAGAATCCAGAGCGGCACATCGGGAGGCATGATCAAGGGAATCAGGGCACCCGTAACCAGGAAACCCTCTTCCACCGCATGTTTTTTGCGTGCCGCAAAATAAAATTCTACCCCCAAACCTACTACATGCGCCACTATCCAGATCGGCAACAGTTGCACCAAACCGTAGAACAATTTCAGGTGAAAACCTTCCAGAATCAGGTTTTGGTACAAGCCCAGTGCAGCAAAATGCTGGTGCCCAATGTTGAGGGTGCCCCATAAGTAGCAGAGCTGCATGGCAATCACCACAATAACCATCGTGCGCTTGAGGTCCATCCCATCGCGGATGTGTACGCCATCTTTAGTGACGGTATTCGGGGTAAATGCAAAAGTAAAAAATGCATCGTAGGCCGTGTGCAACAGCGGAGATTTCTCCTTGTCCGGCTCCATACGTTTGAAAAGACTGATTATTTTTTCTTTCATGACTATAGCCCTTCTTTAATCATCATGTCAATGCCCTCGCGCAAGATTTTTTGCAAGGGTTGTTTGGAGGTACAGGCAAACTCGCAGAGTGCCAAATCTTCTTCTACCACTTCGTGAATGCCCAAACCCTCGATCTTTTCAATATCGTTGGTAATAATCGCTTTCAACAAGTGTTGAGGAAAAATATCCATCGGCAATACCTCTTCATATTGCCCCGTCACAACAAAGGCGCGCTTTTCGCCTCTAGTATTGGTCGTGGCATTGTAAATCCAGCCAAAGGGGAAAATGCCGCTGAAAAACGTACGGGAAGTGGAGGGTCTCGCACTCATTGGTGCCAACCAACCAAACATCTCGTAATCATTGCCTTCTGGAATGACACTGACTTGATCGTCGTAAACATTCAAAAACTGCTCGGTAGTTTTGTTTTTGCCAGAGAGTACATCCCCGGATATGATGCGGGAATTCTCAGCAACACCTTGATTTTTGAGCAATTCCCCCAGGTTCGCTCCCGCATGGGTACGCACATAAGCAGGTGTAGCAAGCGCAGAACCTGTCAAAGCAACGATCCGCGTGGCGTCGTATTTTCCTTCCAAAAACAAGGAACCCAAGGTAATCACTTCCTGTACCCCCAGTGTCCATACCTTTTCTTTGGGCCGAATGGGGCGAATGTGGTGAATTTGAACCCCTACATTTCCAGCCGGGTGTTTGCCTTTGAAACCCACTTTTTGTACCCCTCGTGCCTGGCTAAATGCACTGGATACCGCAGTGCCACGGGCGTCAAGGCCCAGGTATACTTTACCAGTGGTCAATTTGCTCAACACGTCCAAGCCTTTTTGAAAAGCAGCTTCGCGGCCACTGACCACCAGATTGAGGTCGGGGGCCAAAGGGGCAGTATCAAAAGTGGAGATAAAAATATCCCTTGGCACCACATCTGGATCAGCCAGCAAGTTATACGGTCGTTGACGAAACAGCGGCCAAGCCCCACTTTCCTTCAAAAAGGCAAAGAGCTCCTCTCGTGAGCTATCCAGACTGGGAATCTTGTCGTAAGTGCGGTATTGGATGGTTTTATCCGCCAGGATCACCAGCTCCTGAATCGCACGGCGCTCCCCCCTGTTGATGGCAATCAATTCGCCACTCACTGGCGCGACAAAAAGGACATCCGGTCGATTTTTGTCAAAAAACAAAGCCTCACCCGCCAAAACATGCTGCCCCACCTCTACCATCAACTTTGGCATGGGTGCCAAACCCAGATAGTTGGGTGCTTGTAGTGCAAATCGATTTACGGATACCTCGGAATGGACTTTTTTGGGAGCTTCCCCGTGTAAGTGGACATCGAAGCCGCGTCGCAGCTTCACAATAACTTGCTCTCCTTCAGGACTGACTGCAGTTGGAGCTTCTGCTATTCTACTTTCCATGCGATACTTGGTCTTTCGGTTAGCATTTTGCGCAGCGCAACAAAACAAAATGAACAATTCAATTCATTCCAAATGTAAAAAAAATATTCTTTCCTAGTATGCATAAAAATATTTTCGAGCAAATCCACGACAGCAGTTATTTTTAGGGTTCCAAGTTCCAGGGTTCCAAGCTCCAAGGTTGTCCGAAACCCTGGAACCTAGAAACCTTGGAACCTAGAAACCCTAGAAACCCTGGAACCCTGGAACTTTGGAACCCTGGAACCTCAAACGATAACCATGTCTTTTCAAGGAACATCCTCTTACGTCGCCACCTCAGAATTACAAATAGCTGTAAATGCAGCCATTTACCTTCAGCGACCCTTATTGGTCAAAGGGGAGCCGGGCACGGGCAAAACGCTACTGGCCCATGAAATTGCCAATGCGCTGGGTAAAAAGCTGCTCACCTGGCACATCAAGTCGACTACCCTCGCCCAACAAGGTTTGTATGAATACGATGCCGTTTCGCGCCTGCGCGACTCCCAATTGGGCAAAGAAGGGGTAGACGACATCAGCCACTACATCAAAAAGGGCAAACTCTGGGAGGCATTCAGCGCCGACGAATCCGTGGTGCTCCTCATCGACGAGATTGACAAAGCCGACATCGAGTTCCCCAACGACTTATTGCTGGAGCTGGACCGCATGGAGTTTTATGTGTACGAACTGCAAAAAACCATCAAAGCAGTGAACCGCCCCATCGTCATCATCACTTCCAACAATGAAAAGGAGCTACCCGACGCCTTTCTGCGGCGCTGCCTTTTTCACTACATCCGCTTTCCCGACAAAGCCACCATGTTGGACATTGTCCACGTGCATTTTCCCAATATCCGTGAGGAGTTACTCAACAATGCACTGCAACTTTTTTATGCGCTGCGCGAAGTGACGGGTTTAAAAAAACGACCTTCCACCAGTGAGCTACTGGATTGGATCAGCTTGTTGTTGTTTGAACAATTGCCCGCCAGCGCGCTGGCAGAAACTGATCTTAAGGAGCAGCTTCCACCTCATTTGCATACTTTGATTAAGAATGAGCAGGATTTGAATATTTTGGAGGAGTGGCGGAGGAGGAGGAAGTAAGAAAATGCCCCTTTTCCCCCACCTTCATCGCTTTCCAATCCCGCGTCATCGAATAAAATAGCAAATCTACCCTTTCCACCCCCATACTTGCCCTGTGATCGTTGCACAACACAACGACATCAAAACCAAAAAATAACAAACTCAATTATTACAACATGAACCCTATTGGTATCATTGCCTTATGGTGGGGTGGTATCTTCCTCGCCATTCTGATTTTTTTGCTCACTTACCGTTTTTGGTTCAGGCTGCTGGGGATTATTCTGGTGCCAGAAGACAAAATCGGACTCGTAACCCTGAAGTTTTCGCTTTTTGGCGAAAAGAAAGAACTACCGCCTAACCGGATCATCGCGGTGGATGGCGAAGCGGGTTTCCAGGCCCAAACCCTGGCCCCGGGTATCCACTTCTGGTACTGGATTTGGCAATACAACATCGACTTGCAGCCTTTGACGATTATTCCTCCTGGCCAGATCGGTTTGCTGATCGCCAAGGACGGTGATGAGTTGCCGACCAACTCGATTTTGGGTAAACGCGTTGCCTGCGACGCCTACCAGGACGCTGCCGCCTTCATCCGCAACGGGGGTCAAAAAGGCCGTCAAACTGCCTACATCACCACCGGGGTGTACCGGATCAACACGTTCCTGTTTGACATCGTCCTCGCGCCGATGACCCAAATCAAGGAAAACATGTTGGGCATCATCACTACGC
The DNA here is from genome assembly GCA_027486765.1 of Saprospiraceae bacterium. Classification (GTDB taxonomy): domain Bacteria; phylum Bacteroidota; class Bacteroidia; order Chitinophagales; family Saprospiraceae; genus Haliscomenobacter. The sequence continues at coordinate 11,566 of JAIXOO010000391.1, read as the reverse complement.
TGGATGGTGCACCGATCGAAATGGGACAAATTGCCGGGCGTGAAGTCGCCGAACACAACAACTTCCAGGATGCCGATGCCTTTTTGCGCGGCGGTGGCAACAAGGGGTTACAGCCGCAGGTGCTCCTGGCCGGTTCGTACAACCTCAACCCCTGGTTTGCACAAATTGAAGAACATGAAATGACGCAAATTCCGATCGGCAACGTGGGGGTAGTCATCTCTTTCTACGGTAAAGAAGGTGTCGACCTCAGTGGCGACGAATTCCGTCACGGTAACATTGTGTCCAGAGGCCAGAAAGGCGTTTGGGCAGAACCCCTTGGCCCTGGTAAATACCCCATTAATAAGTATTTGTACAAAGTGGAATTGGTGCCCACCACCAACCTGGTACTCAACTGGGCCAGCGCCCGCACTGAGTCACACATGTTGGACAAGCATCTGTCTACCATCACTGTACGTTCGAAGGACGGTTTCCCTTTCAACCTCGACGTGTCGCAGATCATCCACATCCCGGCCACCGAGGCACCCAAGGTAATCGCCCGCTTTGGTAGCATGCACAACCTGGTCAGCCAGGTTTTGGAGCCTACCATTGGCAACTACTTCCGTAACTCGGCGCAAGATGCTGATGTGATTTCGTTCCTGACCTCACGTAAAGAGCGGCAGGATTCGGCCAAAAGGCACATCGGCCAGGTGCTTTCGGAATACAACGTACACGGGGTGGACACCCTGATTGGTGACATTGTACCGCCCGATTCGCTGATGAAAACGCTGACTGACCGTAAGTTGGCCGAAGAACAAAAGGTGACCTACGATACCCAGAAAATGGCCCAGGAAACGCGCCAGGCACTCGAAAAAGAAACCGCCATCGCCGACATCCAAAAGCAGATCGTGCAAGCTGATCAGGGTGTATTGATCGCCGAACGCATCGCCGACGCCGCCGTGAAAAAATCGACGGGTGAAGCGAATGGGGTGAAAATTGCCGCCTCGGCTGAAGCGGAACGCACCAAGATGATTGCCTCGGCCGATGCCGAGCGCACCAAAATGAGTGCCGCCGCCGAATCTGAAAAGGTGAGACTGATGGCACAGGCGGAAGCCGAAAAAATTGAACTCACGGGTAAAGCAGAGGCTGAAAAGACCTTGGCCGTGGGTCAGTCTAGCGCTGAAGCTTACCGCCTAGCGGTAGAAGCGATGGGTGGCGACAACTTTACCAAGATGAAAGTAATGGAAACGATTGGGCAGGAAAAAGTCAAAATCATCCCGGACGTGCTCATCACCGGCGAAGGTGGTGGTGGTGCCAATGGTGCCATCGGTGGCATGCTGGGCTTGAGATTGCTGGACATGCTCAAGACCGAACACAAAACCGAACCTAAAGAAGAACAGGCTTAATCAGGATTTTTTATTGACGGTAGAGGCTGTCTCCAAACGAAAGGATGGAGACAGCCTCTCTTTTTTTAAATACAGAATCCCCACTTTTACCCATAACGTAGAAAAAGCACCAATTTTTTGCCCACAAACTACGCACTGAGTCCTGGCTCGTTTTTTGTGCCCAGATGGTTGAAAGAGTGATTGTATTTAACTATTGATCAATGTAAAATCAACCATCATGCAAAACAATGAAAAATTGGTTTCGGCCCTTAACGAACTGGTAAGTATCAACTACGACCGCGTTTTTGGTTATGAAAAAGCGATAGAAGAAGTGGATGCAAGTGACGTGGATTTACGCGCCCTATTTAACCGGGGTGCCAACCAAAGCCGCAAATACGTCAGCGAACTCCAGCAAACCATCCGTGGTCTGGGCGGCGAACCTGTAACGGATTCTACCACCCGCGGTAAGTTGTTTCGCGTGTGGATGGACTTTAAAGCCACGTTAATGGGCAAAGACCGCAAATCTGTTCTGGACTCCTGCGCGTACGGTGAGGAAGCCGCGCTGAAAGCCTATGATGAAGCATTACAGACAGAGGCCCACTTGCCCGATAACATTCGGATAAGCATCGCCGAGCACAAACAAACGCTGAAATCGGCACACCATGCCATTGTGGAAGCGGCTCGTGTGCAGGAGGTATTGGACAAATAAACCACTCAAGCCCCAACACCATATGCCTGAATGAGGACACGAACCGTGCACGGTGTATGCCCTCGTTCAGGCATTTTTTAGTTAACAAACCATCATGAACAGCACCGTTTCATACCTCCAAAACGTCCTCCGGCGAATCTGGTTTAACCTGCGGAATTTTTTTCATTTGCTTTACCAATCTGCTTATGAGTTCAGCAATGACAATGCGCTGAAATTAAGTGCTTCCTTGGCGTATTACACTTTGTTCTCATTGGCTCCCATGCTGATTATTGTCATCGCCATCAGCAGTATTTGGTTTGGCAAGGAGGCCGCTGAGGGGTACTTGTATACGCAATTTGAGGACCTTTTGGGTACTACAGGTGCCATCCAACTCCAGGAAATGATCAGCAATGCCCATTTCTCAGGCAACACTCCGCTGGCTACCATTATCGGTATTGCCACACTGGTGCTGGGGGCTACGGGTGTTTTTTTGGAAATTCAGGATTCCATCAACACCATTTGGAGCATTAGAGCCAAACCCAAACGGAGCTGGTTAAAATTCATCCAAAATCGTTTGCTTTCCTTTTCACTGATCATTGGCATTGGTTTTTTGTTGTTGGTATCCTTGGTGCTTAGCGCGATGCTCTCAGTGGTGTATAATTTTGTCAATCAGCACTTTGGCGAAGTTGCGTGGTTGAGCTGGGCGATATCCAACGCCATCAACATGGCGGCAGTCGTATTGCTTTTCACCATCATCTTTAAAGTACTTCCCGATGCTACAATTCATTGGCGTGATGTGATGGTGGGAGCGGTATTGACTGCACTGCTGTTTTTGTTGGGCAAATGGGTGATCAACTATTACCTGAGTCGCTCTTCTACCCTATCGGTTTACGGTGCGGCCGGAGCCATGGTCCTGATCATTTTGTGGGTGTATTACTCTGCTGCCATTCTTTATTTCGGGGCAGAATTCACCAAAGTATATGCCAACAAATATGGAAGCCGGATTCGCCCCAATCAGTATGCTGTTTTTGTTGAGAAAAAAGAAATTCAAACCCAGGATCAGGCGGTTAGCCTTGCTGAAAAGAATCGCGATGAGATTGAAAAAGAAAAAGCCCATAAGCCCCACGACTCAAACCTCGAATAAGGGCAAAGAGACCCTCAGTTGGGGAAAAGAGACCCCGCTTTTCCCCAGAAACCCTGTGGCAAGATTTTTTTAATCCTATGGATGAAAGATAATCCCAAAAACCAACTTTTCATCCACAAACGAAAATCAAAAAACCAAATGAGAACAAGACCAATTGCTGTCATCCTGATCATCCTCGGCATAGTAATGATGGCTTACACCGGATTCAACTTTGTGACACGCGAAAAAGTAGTGGACATCGGCCCGCTGCAGATCGAAAAGAAGCAAAACAATCCCGTGCGCTGGTCACCCGTAGTAGGTTTGGTGCTATTACTCAGCGGAGTTGTGGTGCTGGTAAGCAGTAAAGGCACTGCCAAGAGCATTTAAAACTTACTTCACCCGAGTGCTTGTTTCCCATTCCAAAAACACGAACCATGAATAATCTTTTCAAAGGTCTTATTGCAGGCTATGGTGCCATGAAACTAGGCGGAGGTTGCCTGGGGACAATAATCGTATTCATCATCATCTGGGTGGCACTTGGACAATGTAACTAAAACTTGTATCTGTGTTATTTACATCCAGGATAACCCCACCTGGAGCCAGCCTAAAGGGCAATCAAACTTCCTATTTCATACCATGAAAAATTCTACAATGAAAACCATCTCAGCCATCCTCTTTACAATCTTGATCACATCTGGAGGCTTATCGGCACAACAATCAAACTTTTACCCTACCCAACGGGGCAATTTTATGATTGGTTCAAGCATGGGGTTCTCCATCTCCAAATCATCCATTGATGTTCAATCCAACACTGGTTCCGTTCAGGGAGATGGTGGCAGAGCTTCCCAATTCAACCTCTCCCCCAGCATTGGTTATTTTCTGGGGCAAAATTTTGTGATGGGTATTGGCATGGATTGGCTCAGAACCACCAGCACCGCCGGCGTGAACCTAGGAGATGTAACTGCCCCCACTCAGCGTTCTGAAAACGATAATCTGCTTTTTGGCCCGTTTATGCGCTATTACATTCCTTCTGGTGAAAACAAGGCGTACTTCTTAGATGCCACGGTTGGTTTTGGCAATTCGAGAAATCAATTTATTGAAAACAACGAGACACAAATCATCGACAATAGTTTGTTATCCATCGGGGTCGGGCCTGGTTTCACCATTTTTGCTAACGATGGGATCGCCCTCGAAGCTTTGGTAAAATACAATTTTGCCAAAAGTGACAGCCAGATTAATGTGGGGGACATCAGCAGGACTTCCGTTACCTGGACCAATGCGCTGGATTTTTCGGTAGGGATTCGCTACTATTTTGGTGGAGTTCGGCCTACAGCAGCCCAGCCAGCGGCGCCGCTGAATAGTGGCAACTTGTACCGTTAGTACTTGTCTAAAGCAAAACCCATACGACAACATATCCTGCTTGCTATATATGGTGCAGAGGCAACCCAGGAAGATTTTCTATCCTAATTCCATGCACACAACTTACGGCCAGGCGGTCAGACTTCGGTTTGATTGTCATGGCCGTTCGTTGTAGGGTTTAATTCAGGGGAGAAAAATTCCCCCCTGATTCAAAAAACAGAGAGCGTTCCCCAAAGGGTTTATTAAAAAGGAAAAACCGTAAGTGATAGTTGGACACCGTGGTTGGTGAACCTTGGATTGATGTCAAGCTCGGCCCCATTCACGTCTGTAAAAGTGACATCAAATACATCCTTTAATCCTCGATAATATCGACCTTGAAAACTAAGCCGATCCGTAAGCTTGAAAGAAAGGCCAGCAATCAGCCCGAAATCTAGCTTGGTGACGGAATTGTTGCTTTCACCATCTATCCTGGCACCACCGGATTTACCACTCAGATTTAAAAAATAGCTGGTTTCTGCGCCGAGTTCAAATGCCAAGCGAGGCATGAGCCGTAAACTCCCGTAGAGGGGTAAACTGAGGTAATGAAACCGGCTAGAATAATTCACATCCTGAAAACTGGAATCTTTGGTGATTCCTTTGAAGCCTCTTTGATTGTACACGAGATCAGCGTTCAAGCCTACTTTTTCGGATAACTGTAGTTTGCCATGCAGCCCTGCATTCAACCCTAACAGCCATTCAGTACCCTGGTTGTACAATTTGTTCAAATTGACAGAACTTGAGGAGGGAAAATTACTGGCTAATTGATCTGTATAATTCACTCCCGCCTTTACCCCAATTCTCCACTTGGAGCCATTTTGAGCAAACACAGTCAGGCCAATAAACAGGCACAAGCCTGTCAATGCAGTTCGATTCGACATATTGAGTTTTTTTTGTGAAGGTTTGTACTAATAACGTCGAATTTCAAATGCAGTACGTAGTATTAAAACATTTAACACTCGTTAAAAAATCATTGATTAACAATAAATTGGAAGGAATTTAAATAGACGAAGACGCACGGCCGTGCGTCTCTACGGGTTGCCTGAAATAAAAATACCCGGAGGGGATAACTCCGGGCATCACCAGATATTCGTATATCTGAAGGGCAACTGTAAAGTACAAATGTACACCCTTATTTTTTTAAAAGCAACCCCTTTTCAAAAGGAACGGTAGTTTTTTTTTGGTAAACGGTGCAATTTTGTCAATCTACGGTCAAAAACTACCTGAGCTCAGCTTTCATTATCCCGCGCCGCCGCCTTTTTCCTCTTTTTCATCATAAACAAAGGCTGCTGAGATGTATTCGCGGTTGAGGCGAGCGATGTTTTCTACCGAAATTTCTTTCGGACATTCTGCTTCACAAGCCGTTACATTAGAGCAGTTGCCGAAGCCTTCCAGGTCCATTTGTTTGACCATCGCCAGTGCGCGGCGTTTGGCTTCTACCTTACCTTGTGGCAACATAGCCAGGTGAGAAACCTTCGCACTCACAAACAACATGGCTGAAGCATTCGGACAAGCGGCTACACAAGCGCCACAACCAATACATGCCGCAGCATCAAAGGCAACCGTTGCGGATTCTTTAGAAACCGGAATGGCATTGGCATCTTGCGCCTGCCCAGTATTGATCGACACGAAACCACCCGCTTGGATGATCCGGTCGAATGCTGCACGCTCTACCACCAAGTCTTTGACTACAGGGAAAGACTTAGCGCGGAAAGGCTCCACCGTGATGGTATCCCCGTCGCGGAAGAAACGCATGTGCAATTGGCAGGTGGTTGTTCCTGCATTGGGCCCATGGGGGTGGCCATTGATGACCATCGAGCACGTACCACAAATGCCTTCGCGGCAGTCGTGTTCGAAGGCTACGGGTTCCTCGCGCTGGGTGATGAGTTTTTCGTTGAGCACGTCCAACATTTCCAAAAAGGACATGTGCTCGCTGACGTTGTCCAGTTCATAAGTGACGAATTCCCCTTTTTTGGAGAATTTGCCGCCCTGGCGCCATATTTTGAGTTTCAAATGCATGTTTTCCATTGGCTTACCTTTTCTCCCACGACTAAAGTCATGGGCTGGTTCTTTATGGTGCCTCCCACGGATGAATCCGTGGGTTGGCTTAGGTTAAAGACAAAAGGAGGAAATTGAGCTATCTCGTTCTAAACTTCTCAACTCCTCAACTTCTCAACTTCTCAACTTTACTTGTAGCTTCTGCTCTTGAGCTCTACGTTTTCGAAGACCAGTTCTTCCTTGTTCAGCACGGGATCGGTATCCCATCCGTTGTAGGCCCAAGCTGCCACGTAGGCAAAATTGGCATCGTCGCGCAGGGCTTCACCTTCCTCGGTTTGGTGTTCTTCACGGAAGTGACCACCGCAGGATTCCTCGCGGTTGAGTGCATCAACGACCATCAATTCACCCATTTCAAAGAAGTCGGCTACCCGTAGGGCTTTCTCCAGTTCTGGATTGTAGTCCCCTGTGGCGCTACCGGGCACAAAAACGTCTTTGTAGAACTCTTCACGCAATTCCTGGATTTGGCGGCGAGCAGCGGTCAGGCCTTCGGCGTTGCGGGCCATGCCACATTTTTCCCACATGATTTTACCCAAGCGGCGGTGGAAACTTTCTACCGATTGTTTGCCTTGAACACCCATCAGCTGATCGATGCGACCTTTTACATCTGCCTCAGCTTGCAAAAACTCCGCTGAATTTGGATCAAACTTCGGCGTACGGATGTCATTGGACAAGAAGTTGCCAATGGTGTAAGGCAATACGAAGTAGCCGTCAGCCAAGCCTTGCATCAAAGCCGAGGCACCGAGGCGGTTGGCACCGTGATCAGAGAAATTGCACTCACCCGCTGCAAACAAGCCCGGGATATTGGTTTCCAGATTGTAATCTACCCACAAGCCACCCATGGTATAGTGTACGGCTGGGTAAATTTTCATCGGCATTACATATGGGTTCTCGCCAGTGATTTTTTCGTACATAGCGAAAAGGTTGCCGTATTTTTCTTCTACCACATTTTGGCCCAATTCGATCACCTTTTTGTGCTCGGGATTGTGGAGGCCCATCACGCCAGCCTTGGAGCGACCGTAACGTTCAATGGCAGCAGAAAAATCCAGGTATACAGCAAGGCCGGTAGGCGCAACACCCAAACCTTCGTCGCAGGCAATTTTAGCAGCCCGTGAAGCTACATCGCGAGGCACCAGGTTACCAAAAGCTGGGTAACGGCGTTCGAGGAAGTAGTCGCGATCTTCTTCAGGGATGTCCAGGGCGTTTTTATGGCCGGAGCGGATTGCAGCTGCGTCTTCCTGTTTTTTGGGCACCCAAACCCGACCGTCGTTCCGCAGCGACTCCGACATTAGGGTCAACTTGGATTGATAGTCACCACTCACGGGAATGCAAGTAGGGTGAATTTGGGTAAAACAAGGGTTGGCCATCAGCGCACCCCGACGTACCGAACGCCAGGCCGCAGTTACGTTGCACATCATCGCGTTGGTAGACAAGTAAAATACGTTGCCATAACCACCCGTTGCCAATACTACTGCATGGGCAGCGTGGCGCTCCAACTCGCCAGTGAGCAGGTTGCGGGCAATGATCCCGCGGGCTTTGCCATCCACCAATACCACATCAAGCATTTCGTGGCGGTTGTACATCTCCACCGAGCCCAGCGAAATTTGGCGCGACAAAGACTGGTAAGCACCAATCAACAACTGCTGTCCGGTTTGGCCCCGTGCGTAAAAAGTACGGCTTACCTGAACGCCACCGAAAGAACGGTTGTCTAACAAGCCACCGTATTCGCGTGCAAAAGGAACCCCTTGGGCCACAGCCTGGTCGATGATGCTCGCGCTCACTTCAGCCAAACGGTAGACGTTGGCTTCACGTGCGCGGTAATCACCTCCTTTGATGGTGTCGTAAAAGAGGCGGTAGGTACTATCGCCGTCGTTGCGGTAGTTTTTTGCCGCGTTGATCCCCCCTTGCGCCGCAATCGAGTGCGCCCGGCGTGGACTATCGTGAAAAGTGAAGCACTTGACGTTGTAGCCCAGTTCGCCCAACGAAGCTGCAGCTGCAGCACCCGCCAAACCTGAACCAACTACGATGATGTCAAGGCGTCTTTTATTGTTGGGAGCTACCAGTGGCATGGAAGCGCGGTACTTTGTCCACTTTTCCGTTAAATTTCCTGCTGGAACTTTACCATTAAGAGCCATGATGTGTAATGTTTATATTGAAAAAATTCAATTTTCTGAAATCCGGGCACTGTGGGGGCAATCCTTTGTGGTTGCCCTTTTTATGTGGCAACCATACATCGTTGCCCTACGAGGAGAATCACACAGGATTGTCCCTACCACCATCCCATGCTGTCACCGTAAACGTAGATCGGGATGATCGCAAAACCTGCAGGAATCAACACCGAATACACCTTACCCAATGCCTTGATGAAGGGGGTATATTTACCGTGATTAAGCCCCAATGTTTGGAAGGCACTTTGGAAACCATGCCAAAGGTGGAATGCTATGGCAATCATAGAAACCACATAGATGATTACAAAAGTTGGATTGGCAAAGGCATCCATAACTGGATTGTACAAATCCTTCACGATTTCTCCGTTTCCATAAGCTGCTCTTGGAACATTGCCCAACTTCATCTGTAACCAAAACTGGTACATGTGCAACAGAATGAAAATCAGCAGAATTGTACCCAGCCAACCCATCCGGGTAGCAGCACGAGGATTGGTGCCCACCGCCCGGGTGACCTTAACCGCATAGTTTTGTCCTCTTGCACTGGCATTTTGTCTCCACAAAAGCAGGCCTTGGATCGCATGCAATACAATAGACAGGTAAAGCGTATAAGAGACCGCTTTGATGATTTTATTGTGGGTCATAAATTCCGCGTAGAGGTTGAAACTCTCCCCTTTATCATCCTTTAAAAGGTACAAGTTACCCAATAAGTGAATCGGTAAAAAAGAGATCAGGAAAAGCCCTGTCAACGCCATCAGTACTTTTTTACCGATGGAGGAAGTCAGGAACCCGCCAAACCAGCCCAGTCCTACTGGCGAAAGCGTGTTTGTCAGCCAACTCATGTGTTTTCGTTTTGTGTTTTGTGTATTTTTGTGGCGGCAACAACCAATGAAGTTTTTCAAGTGTTGTGCCTAAACCACACACAAAGCTATATATTTGAGGCTAGATGCACAAAAGTGTGTGACGCAAGTTACCCCATTGACTTTAATTTTGAACGAGTCTAAATAAAAGAGGCGCATTCAAAATGTTTAATTGATTTTTTGGGCTTTTGTGGCCCCAATTCGCGTTTTTCAACATGGCAGAAGAAATAAACATATCGCTTGCAGGTTTTCTGGGACAGTTTCCAGAAGTAAAATTGCCCATCACTTTGACGGATGAAAGCAGCCGCATTTTTAGTCAAAGCAATGAGCCTTTTCCTCAACGCATGATCGATCAATACCTGATCCCTTTGGAAGAAGAGGAGGTAGATGAGTTCACTGAATTTGTCCCATGTTTTCGCATTCCGGAAACCTATGATTTTCATGCTGTAGTGTATTGGGTAGCTCACTTGATGAACTATCAGTTCGTGATGGTGACCGTTGGTAAGGAAGGCCAGCTCATCGACAAACAAGTCATCGCGGGAACTTTCTACGACGGCAATACGTTGACAACTACCGTAGCTACAATCGATGAGGACTGGACGATTTTAATGGTGTCTGGACAATCTTCATCCGACACCACATACGACGCTTCCGGTACCCGCACTCAAAAACTAGAATTGCTGCCGGAAGGGCAGATTATAACCCTTTAACCAAATGAGAAAAAGAAACCCTAAAAAAGGGAAAGAAGACATTCGTAGATTGACTGCTAAAGACTTGCAAAAAAACGTATTGCTCCTCTTTCAAAAAGATCCCAAAAGACGCTTGAACCCCAAGCAAATTGCCAAAAAACTCAACATCGACAACAATAGGGATTCCGTCCTGCACGCTTGTCAGGAACTGGTCAAACTCGGCTACATCGTTGAGTTAGAAGACTTCAAATACAAACTACGCGGCACCAGCGGTGCACTGTTGGGTCAGGATCGCAAAGTGCTGAATGGTACCATGGACATGACCCGCTCTGGTGCTGGTTATGTGACGGTAGAAGGCCAACAAGACGATATTTTTGTGGCCGCAAAAAACATGAATACCGCCCTACATGGCGACAAAGTCAAAATCAAAGCCTGGGTGCCCCGGGGGCGCAACCGCCCAGAAGGGGAGGTTTTGGAAGTTTTGGAACGCGCCCGCGAGCATTTTGTGGGTACCATCTGGATTCATCCACGCTATGCGGTAGTTGTTACCGATCCACCTTCTTCGTTGGAGATTCTTGTTGATCCCGCCAAAATCATGACAGCTGTAGATGAAGACCGCGTAGTGGTCAAAATTGAAAGTTGGACTGGCGGGCAATATCGCCAACCCATGGGGGTATTGACCTACGTACTGGGCAAAGCGGGATCGCACGACATCGAGATGAAAGGCATCCTGATCAACAATGGCTTCAACCTGGAGTTTCCACCCGAAGTCATTAAAGAGTCAGAGGATCTGGGTACGGAGATCCCAGAAGTGGAAATCGCCATTCGCCGCGACATGCGTAAAACGCCTACTTTCACCATCGACCCGGAAAATGCCCGCGACTTTGACGATGCACTCTCTTTCCTGTATTTGCCCAACGGCAACCTGGAAGTGGGGGTACACATTGCCGATGTGACGCATTATGTGCATGAAAATACGGCGCTGGACAAAGAGGCGCTGGCTCGTTCTACTTCGGTGTACCTGGTCGACCGCGTTTGCCCGATGTTGCCCGAAAAATTGTCCAACGAGCTTTGCTCCCTGCGCCCGCACGAGGATAAGTTGACCTTCTCCGCTGTATTCACCTTTGACAAGGATGAAAAAATTGTGGAGCGCTGGTTTGGTAAAACGGTGATTCACTCCAACCGTCGCTTTTCTTACGAAGAAGCGCAAGAAGTATTAGATACAGTTGA
>JAIXOO010000240.1 GCA_027486765.1 Saprospiraceae bacterium | reverse complement strand
TGATGCTCTGGCCCGTGTGGAGAACTGGGTCGGTGTGGGCTTGGTTCATGGTTAATCAAACTTACATTGCGCAAGAATTGTGCATCAATCGGGACAAACCCGAATTGACTTGTAATGGCAAATGTTTCCTCAACTTTCAGCTCAAAGCTACGCCCAAAGATGGGGACAAACAAGTAGCACATGGCGTAGAAGACCTGATGAGCAAAACTTTATCTTTTGATTTTCAACCATCTATTTTCAAAATAGATTCAACCAAGCTCCTGCTTCCCACTCAGGCCAAAGCCTGTTTCGCTTACCTCAAAGTGCCTTTTTCCAATTTTAACCATTCTGTTTTCAGGCCTCCGATTGCCTGACCTCCCATTTCATTACTGTGCTTCCGTTTTTGTTTGTGCTGAAGTCGAAGTTCGACTTGGTGTATCTCAACATTATTTTTTCAAATTAGCACGTATACAAGCAGGCTCAGATTTCAAAATTTGCAATCAACCTTTTATCTATTAGGTGTACTACCTGATAAATAAGGATTTTACATGCCTTAAATCAACAATATTCATGCAAATCAAAGCACAATTCATGATGCTCTGGCTGGCCCTAGGTGTGTCCAGCAGTTTGTTCGCTCAAAGCTCCTCTGGCAACGTCAACATCCAGTTCAATTTAATGGCTGGCAATCAAGCGCTACGGCTGAACACCGAGCAAGTATACCAAAACGCCACAGGTGAAAGTTACAATTTCACTTTGTTCAACTTCTTTGTGAGCAACATCAAACTCAAAACCCGCAGCGGTGCAGAGTACATAGTGCCCCAAAACGACAGCTATTTTTTGGTCCGGGCCAGCGACGCTGCTTCCCAATCCATTCAACTCAAAAATGTACCCAGCGATGACTACACCGGGGTCAGTTTTGTGATTGGTGTAGATAGTTTGCGCAACACCATGGACCTGAGTCAGCGCACTGGGGTTTTGGACCCTGCCTTTGGCGAGCGGGATGGAAACATGTATTGGTCCTGGAATTCGGGTTACATTTTTCTAAAAATGGAAGGACTTTCCGCTCAAGCCAAAGCCGACCGCGCAGGCAACCAAAAATTCCGTTACCATATTGGCGGGTTTGGAGGGATGATCAGCAAATCAACCAACAACATTCGGAATTTCAGCGAAGCATTTGAAAATCAGGTAGCAACCGTGGGCAAAGGCACCACCACTACCTTGAACATCAATGTGGATGCCAACAAACTCTTTGACGGACCCAATACCATCAGCATTGCCAAAAACACAACGGTAATGTCGGGCGATGTATCGGTGTTGATTGCCAACAACCATGCCAGTCTATTCAAAGTAGGGCAGATTGTAAACCCTAAAGCTCAATAACGGCGATGCGATTGATGATCCCTTTTTTGTGTGCTTGCTTGTTGGCCTGGAGTTGCCAAAACAACAACGGCCATGACCAGGCTGCACACCAGCATGGCGAGCACGAAAGCCCCGCTGCCAATACCGATACGATCAAAGGTAGCCCCCAGCGTAGTGCCATGGCCAATATCGGCCCGGTACACGTCCACCTGGAGTACAGCTCGCCTGGAGTACGTGGCCGGATCATCTGGGGCGGACTGGTTCCCTTCGGGGAGGTTTGGGTGACAGGAGCACACAATGCCACTTCCATCCAGTTTTACGATCAGGTGAAAATTGCCGGAAAAGTGGTGCCCAAAGGCAAATACGCTTTTTTCACCATCCCCGACACCAGTGAATGGACCTTGATTCTGAATCGCAATTGGGATCAACACCTGGCCGATGAGTACGATGCCAAAGATGACATCCTACGCATCAAGGTAAAACCCGATACCCTCAGCACAGTTCAGGAACGCCTGTTGTACAAAGTCCTGACAGACAATGATCAACAGGGCAAAATTGAAATGCATTGGGAAAAACTGAAAATCAGTTTGCCCCTTGAGCTGAAGGAATAAGATTATTAGTACTTGCTATCAGGTTGTGATATTGGTTTGTCGCAACTTATTTGGGTGGGTTCGTGCACTGCACGAGCCTTGCCTTCCTTTTGCCCCGACTATTCAAACTTCAAATTCACCCAAAGATTAATCAAATAGTTGTTATGAAAAAAATCATTTTCCTATTAGGGCTCTTGTACTGCTTTGCTTGTGAGAATGAGGCAGTAGACCCTCCCGAACCACCCGTGCTTAAAGGAACTTTTTTGTTCCATTTGCACAATTACATTGACTTGCAGGAGATCGACTTATACGGAATTGAGTACCAGACTTCCGAAGGCAGAAGCATTGTACTGGACTATACGGAGATGTACATTTCTGAAATTCAGTTACTCAAAGAAGACGGTTCTTTGTATCCTATTCCGGGTAAAATTCTGCTAAAAAACTTCAGAGACCAAACCTATGAAGTGGCCGAAGTACCCGTGGGGAAATACAAATCAGTGCATTTCAAAGTTGGTTTACCTGCTGCGGTGAATGCCCTTGCCCCCAAGGACTCGGCTATTCTGAACCAGCCTGCCATGTGGTGGAACAGTGCTGCTCAAGCCAACGGCTACCTCTTTATGAATATACAAGGGAAAATAGACACTTCGGCCGACCTGAGTCACTCGCCAGTTCCTTTTGTGTATAAAATTGGCACCAATGCCAATTACGTGGCCGTCAAAATGCCGGAACGCGAATTTACGATCAAGGAAGACACCTATTTCTACGGGCACATCATTGTGGATTACAGCCAGTTGTTCAAGGGACTTGCCTTGAATAAATCCAGCAATTTGTTGGTACAAACCATTTCCGACAACGCCAATGCTACTGCCCAGCAAATTGTACGCAACATTCCCTCCATGTTTATTTATGAATGAACATCACCATCGACATTATTCACACATTAACCAATTTATAGCGATGAATACAAACAACTACAAGTTCCTCAGAACCGCTACTTTGCTGGTTCTTGCCTTTTTGTGCAGCCAGGCGCTTTGGGCGCATTTTGGCTCCAGAGGCCCATTCGGCGGCTCCGTCAGCGTAGCCATCAGCAATGACTCTACCGTTTACCTCGGTACGTTTAATGGTGGAGTGTATGAAAGCACCAACTCCCGCCTGGTTGCCTGGAGAGCGATTCCAGTTGGCTTGAGAAGCGGTAAAATTACTGCGCTGACGCACAATGGCAGCAACTTGTTTGCGGGGACTGCTGACGGCGGCGTGTATATTTTTAACGGCTTGGTAGGAACCGACCGGCACTGGAACCAAATCAACAACGGTTTGACCAATCTCAAGGTCAAATCTTTGCTTGCCCTGGATGCCAACACCCTTTTGTTGGGAACGGAAGGTGGTGGTTTGTACAAAACTACGGACAAAGGTGCCAACTGGGCCCTGGTCAACAACGCGGGGCTGAGCAACCAAACAGTCACTGCTTTGCTGAAAGTGGGAAGTAAAGTTGTTGCTGCTACCCTGAATGCTGGCCTGTTTGTCTCCACCGATTCTGGCAGTACCTGGAATGCTTTTAACGATGCCAATACCTTGAACGTGGCTGGAACCATCGCTTTGGCTTACAATGCGACCAGCGATGAACTGGCCGTAATCAACGCCAAAGGTTTATTGGTCTTGGGTAGCGCCAGCACGGTTGCTACACCAGCCTTTGCTTTGGTTGCTGGCGTACCTGCCAACACTACCCTGCGCAGCGTTAGCACCAGCGGCAGCAACTGGTACCTGGCTACGGATCAAGGCGCCTATGTACTCGCAGCCAACACCTGGACAAAAGCGGGTACTGGTTTGAGTACAAACGACGTAACCGTGGTATTGCCCTTCCGCACCAGTCTTCTGGCAGGTACCCGCAAGGAAGGTATTTTTACCGCCCCTGCTTCGGCCCTTAACTGGACTGCCCGCAATACCAACTTCAACAACCTGGAGACCTATGCCATGGAAGCCAGCGGGGTAGCGGTTGTGGTGACCGCTACCGAGCGCGGGGTGTTCGTAAGCCGGGATTTGGCTGCCTCCTATGTACGTGCCAACAAGGGGCTGACCGACAGCTTGAACGTGACATATTTGCGCTTTTTGGGCAGCAAATTGTACGCATCCACCAAAAATGGCGGCGTTTTTATCAGTGCCGATACGGGTAAAACCTGGATTGCACTGAATGTAGGTCTAACCAATCTGAACATTAAAAAACTTTATGCTTCCAGCAAGGATATCTTCCTGATTGATGCAGGCAATGGATTGTATCAATATCAGAGCAGTACCTGGGTTGCCATTCAAAATGGATTGCCCGCAAATGCAGTGCCTACTTCACTGGCTTTTTATGGGGACAAAATCCTGTTGGGTACCCTGGGTCAGGGCGTGTTCAGCAAAACCGAAACGGGCACAACTTGGGCAGCAGCAAACAACGGCTTGAGCAACCTCAACGTCACCTCAGTGGCCACCCAAGGCAGTAAACTTTTTGCGGGTACCGATGGATCCGGAGTATTCGTAGCCGATCTGGACGCTGCAACGTGGACTCAGGCAGCACCAGTTTCCATTTCGCATACCGTATTGATGGGCCGGGATGGCAGCAAAATCCAGGACTTGGGCGTGTACTACGGCTATGTTTTTGCCAGTTACCAAGGTGGCCTTTTGGCAACCTCCGACAATGGCAAAACCTGGATCGCCGGGGGCAACCAATTCAATTTGCCCAGTTACACCAATGTCCATAAGGTTTCCTTCGTGACCACCCGGGTATTTGTATCCACTGAATTCAACTGCCCTTATTCCAATGCCTTGTCGGAGTTGCCAGCCGTCGTAACCGGGGTAAATGATCTCAACGAAGCATTGAATGCCTCCATCCGCATTTTCCCCAACCCTAGCCAGGGTCAGTTTGCCATCGAGCTTCAAGGCTTTAAAGCCAAAATTGAAGGCGTACGCATTTACGACCAGCAAGGCAAACTGCTGCAAGACATCGTCAATACCAATGAATTCCAAAACATCAACACGGCTAGCAATTTGCCTGCTGGGGTCTACTTCGTACACGTGCGTACGAACGAGGGACTTGGGGTGAAAAAATTGCTTATCCAATAGTTGAATGAAACTAGGGTGCCGGCGAGCGCTACTGCTCGCCGGTTTTTTAATTGCTTCATCTTGGTAAGGCAGTAAAAAAACTGCCTTGCACCTCAACCTGAATATCGTGAAATCACTTCAAATGCTCTTCTTTTTTTGCTTTGTTATTCTCGGCTCTACCCTACTCTCAGCCCAAACCACCACTGCCGATTCTTTGGCTAAAGCCCAAAAACACCACGATGAATTGATGGCCATCATCATGACCCAACCCAAAGTGCCCATCAAAACCATTGGCATTTACGTGTACGACGGCTACAATACCTTGGACGCGATTGGCCCTTATCAGGTGCTTTCCGAGCTCATGAGTGTTGACATTTTCTTTGTAGCTAAAGAAAAAGGCATGGTCAAAAACCAGCGGGGTTTGAAAGTGCAGGTGGACAAATCCATCGCCGACGTCAAACAACTCGATATCCTGGTCATTCCTGGCGGTGCCATAGAGACCTTTATGCAAACCCAGGACACAGCAGTACTCAACTGGATTCGCCGCATCGACAAAACCTCCAAATACACCACTAGCGTATGTACCGGCGGGTGGATTCTGGGTGCTACCGGGCTTTTGAAAGGCAAAAATGCCACCACCAACTGGTACCGCGCCGAGGAATTCATGCAATTGTATGGTGCCAATTTCAAACCTGAACGCTATGTGCAGGATGGCAAATACTGGACCTCCGCCGGCGTTACCGCAGGCATGGACATGGCCCTGGGCATCATGGACGACCTGATGGGGAAAAAATACACTCAAGGCGTAATGCTGGATTTGGAATACGACCCCAAACCACCTTACAATGCAGGCTCGGTTAAAAAGACCGAACCGATTGTAGTAGACATGATGCTGCAAATGTACGACATGGGCTTGCGGCCATTGTTGGAAAAGGAAAAACAAAAAAAGGCGGCCAGTCCCAAAAAATAGACTTTATGAACAGAAGCTACTTGAGGCAGAACGGAGTCTTTTTATTGCTCCAGGGGTTTCCCTCCACGATCATTGAAAAGCCTCAAGTAGCTTATTTGTAAGTTGCAATAAACTTCAACACTGCCACGGCAAAAGCATCCGGCTCCTCACGACATGGCGAATGTGCTGAGGATTCAAAAATGGCGATTGATTTTTTCGTAGGGATGGTTCCCAGGCTATCGTATGCATCTTTGGCGAGCGCTACCGGTAAAATCCCATCGTGGCGCCCCCAAAGGATTAAGCTGGGAATGGTGATGATCTTCATTTTACTTGAGTATTCCTTTTCCAACTCGCTCTCCAGGATACTTTGGATGTAATTGCCCGAATTGGTGATGCCTGAAGGGGCGGTAATTCCCCCGCCCGTGAATCTGGCCAAATTAGGGTTGTTGATGTCTTTAATGTACCCATTTGCCTTGATCAAATATTTGTCGGTGTGTACATCCAGCACCTTTTTTGTACCCAAATTGGGATGTTGCTCGTACCATTTGAGCGCTTCCTGCCAAAATGCTTCATCTTGCTTGCTGGCGATTGCTTGCTTTGCATAGTCGATGGCCCATTGCCTGGACAATTCTAGTCCTTTTTTAAAATTATGCGCTCCATCTTGTTCAATCCAGCCCTGAATGTTGAGTTGATTGTTGCCCTTAATCAGATAGGCCGTACCCAGGGCGCCGCCCCAACTGTGGCCGAGTAAAAAAATCTTGGCAGACGACTTGTATTGATGCCTGATGATGGCAATGACCTTTTCTAAGTCTTCCACCATTTGGTCCATACTGATGGTTTTGGGGGTAGGATTTCCCTGCGAAGCACCCGATGCCCGTTGGTCCCAATACACCATGGCATAGTCTTTTTCAAGAAATCGATAGGGCCCTTCTTCCGCTTCTTGGATGCTACTTCCGCCAGGGCCACCATGTAAATGCAGAATGAAGATATTGGATGAGGTGTTTCCTCTAATCCAGATTGGCATATCTGCCTGCTTATTTGATAAAAAATAAAAATCCCCTTCCTTACTACAGGAGCAAATGAACGTGAGGAAAAACAACAAGGAAGTTAAACGCGCCATGATTGTGGTTTTTACAGCGTTTTAGATATGCATTTAGAAATAATAAGTAAACCCAACTGGGATACTCAAGCGGAGTTTGGAAGCATTGTTTTCAGGATACTGTAAAAAGACATCCACTGCGCAGTACACGCTGAAGGGCTTATCTCGTTTTTTTCGAAAATCATATCCCACCCCGATCAAAGTCAAATAGGGCAGTAATAAATTGGAATTCCCGGCCAAGCTGATCGGTTCAACCTTTCCAGCTTCGTCTACTTCAAAGGTTTTTGCACCCAGGAAAGTATGCAAATACCCTATGCCCAAATGCAGCGGTTCGGTATACAGCCCAGAAGGAGAAGTAAATCGAAATCCCAACTGGGTATTGAGAAACACCCCAGTGTGGTTTCGAAAATGCGAGTAAAATCCAAGGTGGCTTTTGCTGACGATGCTTCTCCAGCGTGAGTTTCCATTTGATTGGGCTTTGATTTTGTTCCAAAGTGTAGTCTCGTAACCAATCCGAAGGCCCGGGCGGGCGATCTGTTCGTTGAAGTAGGCAATGGAAAATCCTCGCTTAGGTATGTCTGGAGATTGGGCACCGAGTAGGACAACCACCAACAAACAAGCTATTGTGAAACACAGTTCCTTAACCATATTGAACCCTTTAATTTTTCTGGGACAAAAATCCAGGATTTCAAC